>NZ_JBNGOX010000027.1:0-76841 GCF_050589785.1 Carboxylicivirga caseinilyticus
CCTTCAGGGGATTTAGGGGTGACATAAAATGATATTTTATTACAAATTGAAACTAACGTTGTTCTGATGTTTAATTTTTGGACACCCTCTTTTTTATTGTAATAATTCCAGTCCCATTTCAAGATAAGAATATACGTCTGATGGGTGATGATTTATTTGCACCTTGCTCCGTTTGTGGCCAAGTCGTACGATAATTGCATTTTTCTCAGGTATTGAAAAAATATATTGACCAAGAATACCACGTGCATAAGGGATCTTGAAGCCTTCGTAATTGATAATCCAGCATTGAAAACCATAAAAATCTAGATCTTCTCCATCGTCTGTTTTTAAATAGCTTGCAGGTGTTATTGCTTCATCTATGTATTTTTGACTGATAATTTGCTGATTTCTCCAAAAGCCATGATGATTAATGAGTGCGCCGATTAATGCAAAGTCGCGAGCGTTTGAGTTAAAACAGCAATATGCTTTCTCCGTTCCATTCTTCTTATCAAGTGACCAAAGTGCTGTATTTTTGGCACCAAGTGGTTTCCAAAGTTTCTCTGAGGCATAGTCACTTAGGGTTCTGTTTGTGCTGTGGGTTATAATTTGCGCCAATAGTTGGGTGTCGCCGCTTTTGTATGAGTGAATTTTCCCTGGTTCTTCCACAATTGAAATATCTTCTGCAAGACTAATCAAATCGTTCCCATAATATGCTTTTGTTGTCATTGAAGTTGGACTGCTATAGCTTTCGTCCCAATTTGATCCGCTACTCATGGTTAATAAATTCCGGATGGATAATTCAGAATTCAATCCATCTTTCATATATGGAAGAAAATCACCTGCTTTCTGATCAACTGAAGAAATGTAGCCATCGTCTATGGCGGCTCCAATTAAAAATGACACCAGGCTTTTAGAGGCGGAAAATGAATTTGAGTATGAATCCGGTCCATAATCATCCCAATATTCTTCGTATAAAATGCTGTCGTTTTGTATAACCAGAAAGGCTACAGTGCTATAATGCTCTAAAGAGTCTCTTTGTTGTTGCGAAAACTCAAATTGATTATAGGTTTTACTGACCGGCCATTCAAAAGGATCATCAGAGGCTATTACTTCCCGATTATCGAATATTTTGTAGTCTTCAATACCCGGGAACCAATAAGTAAAAGCCATTCTTAAATGGTGTGGAAGGAAAAACCAAACACCAATTAAAATTACAACGATGAATGAGAAGCGAAATTTTTTGGATGAAGCCATGATTAAGATGATTTAGTCAGGAAGCCATTCGCGTATGTGAATTAAATCTGGGAAAGCCTCTTTTTTATAGATTGATTTATTGCTGATGGTTCTTAAACATTCTTGTATTCCTTCAGGTATACTAGGGTGAGGATAAAATATTTTTAAAACTTCCTGCAAACTGTTTCCCTGGTTAATTAAGTGCGCCACTGAAACAATAAAAGCGGATGCCTGTGGACCGGCAGCTCTCATGCCAAGAATTCTTTGTTCTTCATCGTTGCTAACCAGTATTTTAACAAATCCATTGGTATTTCGCATGGCAATAGCTCTGTTTACCAATTTGTTAGAATAGAAGGCTGCTTTATAAGGAATCTTTTTCTGTTGTAGCATTTTTTCGTTGGCTCCAACAGCTGCTACCTCTGGTTTAAAGAACATTAAAGTTGACATGTGTGAATAGTCAAGAGGATATAAAGGTACATCCCCGATTTTTTCTGCTGCCAGCCTTCCCTGGAATTCGGCTACACTATATAATTGCGTATGCCCTGTAACATCACCGGCAGCATAAACATGACAATGGCCTGTATCATCATGTAAAACGCAATCATCCTTTATTGGAATTGTTCCATTAGAATTAATTTGGATACCCAATTTATCAAGACCCAGGCTTTCGGTGTTTGGGACCCGGCCAATGGCAACCAAAGCAACGTCAACTTCTATCACTTTACTGTGACCATCCTGATAATCAAGGACCACTTCAAGGTGTTTAGGATGTTTTTTTATATGCCGTAACGTTGCTGTGTGATGAATTAAAACACCATTATTTTCCAGATTTTTCGATACAAAGGAACTGACATCATCATCTTCATAAGGTAATACCCTGTTGGATCGGTCAAGTAAATGAACTTCTGTTTGAGCAAAATTGGAAAAAATAGTTGCAAACTCACAGCCAATGATACCAGATCCAATTATCAACATTCTTTCAGGAAACTCCTTTAGATCAAGAATGCCATCTGAAGTGATAATTCTTTCTCCATCAATTTGTAACTGTTCGTATTCTCTCGGTCTTGAACCAGTTGCAATAACAAAGTTTTTAGCAAATATTTCCTTTGTGCTGTTATCGTTTTTTACTTCAATGGAGTTGGGAGTTTTAAATTTAGCCCATCCATATTCAATAGATAAGGAACCTTTTTTGCTTTTTTCAGGGGAGAAGGTCTCAATCTGACTTAACATTTGGTATTGCTTTTCTTTTGCAGCTCTAATAACGGTTTTTTTTACTTCATTAAAATCAACGCTAAGAGCACCAACTCTGTAACCTCTGTCAATTCTGGCAGCAACTGCATAATCCATCGATAGTTCATACATGGTTTTTGAAGTAAGAGCACCATTCATAATGCCTGCTCCACCAAGATGTTTGGCTTCAACAATGCATACATGTAATCCATAATCAAGGGCTCTCACTGCAGCAGAAAAACCAGCAGGTCCGCTTCCTATTACAACTAAATCAAATTGGTCTATCATATATGGTTCGATTATCAATAAATATATAAAAAAAAAGAGCTGCAATTGTTTGAAAGCAGCTCATTCTTTTATTTTGTGATATTTTTAATTGTGTGGTTCATCGGGTTTGAATGTTGTTACATGTCGACCCACTTTTTGTTTGTATAATTCATTGATAGTAATTATTATACCAGTCTCTTCAACATCTCCAAACCTATCGTTAATAGCAGTTCCGAAGGTTCTCATCGAAGGAGATAAATTCATGTAGGCATTAATCAATGGTGGAATATTTTCTCCAAATTCGCGCACTTTCTTTGTCAGAATTTTATAATCTTCAGCAAAGGTGTTATTGGGAAAAATTACCTTAATATCTTCTTGAGTCAGTCCAATTTTTACCGGTTCGTGTGGGTAAATCAAGTTGTCAGGATCTCCAAAATGTTTACTCATAAAGCCTAGGATCAAATCTCTCGCAGATTTATTGTAATGAGTATACATGGTTACCTTACCGAAAAAATATTTCATTTCTGGATGACTAACAATCAAAGATCCCAATCCATCCCATAAGTTATCAAGTGCAAACAGGCTTTTAGCACCTGCTTTTGATGACTGATAAATAGGTTGAACAAAGGAGCGACCTAATTCAATAGTAGTCGGTAAATATTCTTTTATGAACCTTTCCGAAAAATGGAAAAGTCGTGAAGTAGCTAATTTAACCTGGCCATTTTCATCTACAGGTATGTCATTACCTAATAAATAACGGTAGCCGCCAAGTACTTGCTTTTCCTCCGGATCCCAAACGATCAATTGACGATAAGGAACTTCAGCAATATCATAGTCATCGATATCGGCATCTTTACCTGTACCACCGCCTGCCATTCGAAAGCTGACTTCTCTTAATCTGCCTACTTCTTTCATTAAAGCAGGTGCTTCATGAGCTGTAAAATCGTAAATTTTATTATTCCCCTTGTTGGTGTTCCTAACAAAAGTTTCCTGTGTTAATTCAGCTTCAAGCTCTTCGCGAGGCACAGGAGGTATAATGTCTTTTGCTCTCATTCACTAGTTTTGTTAATGACTTACAAATTTAGTTTATTTTTTCAAGGAGTAAACTTCCTCTCTTATTTTTTGAGCCCAATCGTAAGGAGCTGTTCCATCATTCAGTTTTTCTGAAGGGATGGGTTTGCCAAAAGTAATTACAATTGTTTTATTGTATTGTTGATAAAGCTCATCTGCCAGATAAAGCATTTCAATGTTAGCCTTAATGCCTAATCTTTTTCTCCAATTGGCAAGGCTGTAAAAGAAATTGGTATTTTCACCCGAAATGTGAACCGGAATTATTGATCGTTTGTGTTGTTTAGCTTTAGTTACAAATGTCTTCTTCCATTCCAGGTCTCTGATGATGCCTTTTTTACGTCTTGAAACCAATCCTGCCGGAAACATGAGCATTTGAGCATCGCTGGCATATGCTTCATCTATTAAACGGGCAGCTTCTTTTGGATGTCCGCCATGCTTGTTAACAGGTAAGAATATTGAATTCAGATTTTTTAAATTCATCAAAATATCATTAACCGGAAATTTCAATTGGCTAAAAAACTTACCTACAGCGGCTACAAACACCATTCCGTCCATTCCGCCTAACGGGTGGTTGGCTGCAAACACAAATCTTCCTTCTTTTGGTATGTTTTCTTCTCCATTAATGATGTATCTTGCGCCGAAATTTTTGACTATAGCTTCCGCATACTCTATCCCAAAAATGTGAGAATTATTAACGATAAACTCGTTTATTTCATCCTGATGGGTGATTCGTTTCAGGTATTTGATTAGAAATTTGGGAATGATTTTTTTTAGTTCCGGATTCTTCTCTTCAAAAACCTTGTCTATATCAATAAGTTTAGCTGGCGTTTCTTTATCACTCATGATGATTGTTAACAAATTTGAGCTTAAAGTTTAGAAAAAATATTAGAAATAACGCCAGTTAAACCATGAAATCATTTGACTATGGTTGAATGTTGGTAGGAAAAGTTATTAACAATGTGGTATAAAGTGGAGTAAAGTGGTTGGAAGTGGTTTCTTTTTTACTTACTTTTACATTACTAATTTCATTTTGTTAATGATCACATTTATAGGCGATTTTGTTTGTAAGCCTGATGCAAAAGGGCGCATTGTGTTGCCATCACTGTTTAAGAAAGCAATGAGTGATGGTGGTCAACAGTGTTTTGTGATCAGTAAAGATTTGTTTGAAGATTGTCTGGTTTTGGTTCCTTATGATCGTTGGACGGAAGAAGTGAAAGTGTGGGAGGAAAGATTGAGTTCTTATCGTCAGAAGGATCGTCGGTTAAAAAGAGCTATGTATCGTTCTTCCGCAGAAATTGCACTTGATGGGAATGGTCGTTTTTTGGTACCAAAGCGTTTGATGGATATGATTAGTGTTGACGGTGAGGTGGTTTTGCTGGGTGTAGGAAGTAGTATTGAATTGTGGAGCAAGCAGCAGTTAGAGGCAGGTGAACTGGAAGGAGAGGAGTTGGGTAATTTGGCAGAAGAGTTGCTGGGTAGGGATGCTCCGCTAACAGAGTAGGGTAATCATAAGAGCATGGAACAAGAATATCATATACCAGTGTTGTTGAAAGAGTCGGTAGATGGTTTGGCTATAAAACCAAACGGGATCTATGTCGACTTAACTTTCGGAGGAGGAGGTCACAGTCGTGAAATTCTAAGCAGATTAGATGATGGTAAATTAATTGTTTTTGATCAGGATGCGGATGCATATGCTAATCGGCCTGATGATGATCGACTAATTTTTGTCCGTCATAATTTCCGGTATTTAACTCATTTTTTAAGATATATAGGTGTTGAAAAAGTAGATGGCATACTTGGTGATTTAGGTGTGTCGTCGCATCATTTTAATGAGGCTGATCGTGGATTTTCATTTCGTTTTGATGGAAAATTGGATATGCGAATGAGTCAGCAACTTCAGAAAACAGCGGCCGATGTTGTAAATACATATGATGAATCGGAATTGAAGCGTTTGTTCTGGCAATACGGAGAGATAAAGCAATCCGGCAAATTAGCAGGACAGATTGTGAAAAGACGCTCTGCCAATTTATTTGAAACCACAACAGATCTCAAAGAAGTTGCCGAGAATTGTGGTCCTAAAAAAGAACAATCTAAATTCTTAGCGCAGGTTTTTCAGGCTTTACGAATTGAAGTCAACCAAGAGATGGATGTGTTAAAGGCAGTACTTAATGCTTCTGTTGATGCTATAGCTGTTGGTGGAAGGTTGAGTGTGATATCATATCATAGTCTGGAAGACAGGTTGGTGAAAAACTTTATTCGTTCGGGTAGTTGTGATAAAGCAAATGCCGAACAGGATATATACGGTCAGACTAATGTTCCGTTTAAAGCGGTCAATCGAAAGATTATTGTACCGACCGATGAAGAAATTGAAGTAAACGGCAGAGCCAGAAGTGCGAAGCTAAGAATTGCTGAGAGGGTATGAATTGGAGAAAAAATAAATTCACTGAGTTTATTCAGTCCAAAGAGGAGTTTGGAGAGATAAAAGGTATCTCGTTTCGCGACATTATTAATGGTAGAATATTTACCAGAACATTGGTTACGAAGCAAATGCCATTTTTTATTTACCTGGCATTTATGGGATTTCTGTACATCGGGAATCACTATAAGATGGAAGAATTAATGCGTAAAGTCGCTGATCTAAATAAAGATTTAAAGGAATTACGATACGAAGCAATCACTACTTCATCGGAGCTGATGTTTATGAGTAAGCAAAGTGAAGTTTTAAAGAAAGTGAGAGCCAAAAATTTGGATTTGGAGGAATTAACTGAACCTCCACGAAAATTAAAAGTGCGAAAGTAGTAGCAATGCAGATTAAGAAAGGTATCATATTACGATTTGGAGTAGTCTATATAAGTATAGGTTTGCTTGCTGCATGGATTATTGTAAGTGCACTTTATTTGCAATTAATTGAGGGTGATAAGTGGGCTGAGGAAGAAATGAAACTCACTAATAAAGATATTATTATTGATGCTAATCGTGGAGATATTCTTGCTTCAGATCTTCGTAAACTGGCTTGTTCGGTGCCAACTTACCGGATATATATGGATATGAAGGCCAATGGTCTGACTGATGAGGTATTTAACGCAAATGTAGATAGTCTGGCAATTTGTTTATCTAAATTTTATAAGGATAACTCGGCCAGTTATTACCGTAATAATTTAAAAAAGGCCAGAGCGCAAGGGAAACGATATTATCAGGTTCATCCGCGTAGAATTTCATTTACTGATCTTAAGATAGTGAAGCAATTTCCATTGTTTAGGTTAGGTCCAAATAAAGGTGGATACATCGAAAAGAAATACGAGAATCGTAGACTACCATTTGGTGATTTAGCCTCCCGTACGATAGGTAGTTTGTATGCTGAAAAAGATCTGGGCGGACGTTTTGGTCTGGAGATGGCTTACAATAATACACTAAAAGGTATTAATGGAATCAGCAACAAGACACGTGTTGCAGGTAATTGGGTGGTAGAAGAAGAAATTGAACCAACGGATGGTAATGATGTGATTACAACCATTGATATTGGTTTACAGGATGTGGCAGAGCAGGCTTTATTAGAACAGTTAAGGGAGCATAGGGCAGATCATGGTTGCGCTATTTTAATGGAGGTAGGAACAGGAAAAGTTAAGGCCATCGCTAATCTGGGTCTTACTTCGTCTGGTGATTATTCTGAGCAATATAATTATGCAATAGGAGAAGCTACAGAACCCGGATCAACTTTTAAACTTGCTTCGATGATTGTGGCTCTTGAAGATAGAGTGGTAAAATTGGAAGATAGCATTGAAACCGGCAAAGGCTCTTGTTATTTCTATGATCGAAGAATGACTGATAGCCATCATGGAGGCTTTGGAACTATTACTGTTCGTCAGGCTTTTGAGAAATCATCCAATGTTGGAATTTCAAAAATCATCTTTAATAATTACAAGGATAATCCCCGACGATTTGTGGATCGTTTGTATTCGATGAACTTAAATGATCCGCTTGGCATTGAGATAAAAGGTGAAGGAATACCCCGTATAAAATATCCTAAGGAAAAAGACTGGTGGGGAACAACCTTGCCATGGATGTCGATTGGATACGAAACACAGTTAACTCCTCTACAAATTTTGGCTTTTTATAATGCAATTGCCAATAACGGTAAAATGGTGAAACCTATGTTTGTTGAAGCGGTTTCGCGTCATGGCGAAATATTAGAGCAACGAGAAACGGAAGTGATAAATCCTTCGATATGTTCATTGGAGACAATTGAGAAAGTGCATGAGTTGCTTGTGGGGGTAGTTGAAAATGGTACAGCCAAAAACATTAAAAATAATCGATATAAAATTGCCGGTAAAACCGGAACAGCCCAAATAGCAAAAGGAAAATCTGGTTATAAAGGTGAAGGCGGGGTTCAGTATCAGGCCTCATTTGTGGGATATTTTCCGGCTGACAGACCTCTTTACAGTTGCATAGTGGTTGTCAATGGCCCTTCGAATAACGTATATTATGGGAATCTTGTTGCAGGTTCTGTGTTTGGTGAAATCGCCGATCGGGTTTATGCACAAAATTACGATCATCCTGATATTAAAGAAGAATACGAAATACCTGTTGGTGAATATCAACCATATGCAAAAGGTGGTCTGAAAGAAGATCTTTTAGCTGTTTTTGAAGAGGTAGGAATCAATGTAAAAGGGCAGGAAATAAACTCGCAATGGGCATCAACCAAAGCTCGCGAACACGATATTCATCTGGCATCAAAAAGTTTTCCGGAAGGTTTGGTGCCTAATGTTTTAGGAATGGGAGCAAAAGATGCGGTTTCGATTCTTGAAAACATGGGCTTAAAGGTTGAGCTAAGTGGAGTAGGACGGGTGCGTCAGCAATCAATGACGGCAGGTCAGAATTTCAGAAGAGGTTCTACAATTTATTTGAAGATGGGCTAACTATTAAATCTGAGAAGTGAGGAATTTGAATAATATATTAAAAGAAGTTGAGGTTATCAAAATCATAAATGACAATGATGTTGAGATAACTGAAATTTGCTTTGATTCAAGAAAAGCCAAAGAGGGTTCGGCATTTGTAGCGGTTAAAGGTACAGTTAATGACGGACATCAATATATAAAGCAGGTTTTGGAAGCCGGATGCAGATGTGTTATTTGTGAAAAGGCACCTGATTCATATCCTGAAGATGCTATCATAGTAGAGGTTAAAAATAGTTCACTTGCTTTGGGTAAGATGGCATCCGCTTTTTATGATTACCCATCAAGAAAATTTAAACTGGTTGGCGTAACCGGTACTAATGGAAAAACCACAATCGCTACTTTACTTTATAAGTTGGTTTCATCGTTAGGTTATAAAGCCGGATTGTTTTCAACTGTTGCAAATTATATAGGTTCAGAAGAAATTCAGGCAACACATACAACACCTGATGCAATTGCATTAAATAGTTTAATGGCTCAAATGGTAGAAGCTGGCTGTGATTATTGCTTTATGGAAGTAAGTTCGCATTCGCTCGATCAAAACAGGGTGGCTGGTTTGCAGTTCGATGGAGCCTTGTTTACCAATATTACACATGATCATTTAGACTATCATAAAACCTTTAAAGCCTATATCGAGGCTAAAAAATCATTCTTCGATAATTTGGATAAAGAAGCCTTCTGTCTGGTGAATGCAGACGATAAGAATGGCATGGTAATGATGCAAAATACCAAGGCAGAAAAGAATACTTATTCCATTAAGGGGATGGGAACTTTTAAGGCTAAGATTATTGAAAGTATGTTCGAAGGTATGCAACTGGAGGTTGACGGACATGAAATATGGACTCAGTTTGTGGGTCATTTTAATGCACAAAATCTTTTGGCTGTATATGGTGCTGCTGTTCTACTGGGATTTGATAAAATGGAAGTGCTGGTTGCATTGAGTCAACTACAATCGGTTGATGGTCGTTTTGAGACCATTCGCTCAAAAACAGGAAAAACGGCTATTGTAGATTATGCTCATACTCCTGATGCACTAAAAAATGTGATAGAAACCATAAATCTGGTTCGTCAGGGGCAGCAACAATTGATAACTGTTGTTGGGGCTGGAGGTGATCGCGATCCGATGAAACGACCTGAAATGGCAAAAGAAGCGGTTCAGGGTAGTTCTCGTGTAATTCTAACTTCAGATAATCCACGAAGTGAAGATCCTGCTGAAATAATAGAGCAAATGATGAAAGGGATTTCTTTCAAAGAACGCATTAAAGTTCTGTCGATAGTTGATCGGAAGGAAGCTATCAGAACAGCCTGTATCGTTGCTCAACCTGGAGATATCATCCTTGTTGCAGGTAAAGGTCATGAAACATATCAGGAAATCAAAGGGGTGAGAAATCACTTTGATGATCGGGAAATTGTAAACGAAATTTTTAACGCAGAATAATTAAAGCCAATGTTGTACTATTTGTTTAAATATCTTGAAACTTTAAACTTTCCCGGAGCAGGAGTTTTTCAATACATCTCTTTTCGTGCAGGTTTAGCGGTTATTATTGCTTTATTATTCGGTGCTATAATTGGTAAAAAAGTTATAAAACTGCTTCAAAAGCAACAAATTGGAGAAATTGTTCGTGATTTAGGTCTCGAAGGTCAATATGCAAAAAAAGGAACACCAACCATGGGAGGTGTGATCATTATTGCAGCCATACTGGTTCCTGTGCTATTACTTAGTAAACTGGATAATGTATATATCCTGTTAATGATTATTTCAACGCTTTGGTTAGGAACCATTGGTTTTATTGATGATTATATCAAAGTATTTAAAAAAGATAAAGAAGGATTAGCAGGTAGATTTAAAATTGCAGGACAGGTTGGTTTAGGTTTAATCGTTGCTATTACCTTATTCGCAAGTGATGATGTTTTTGTTAGAGAACGGATTCCAGATGAAACAATTACTGTTCAGGCTGAAGATGGTACTATGGTTGAACGAATTGCTACTAAAGATACCAAGTCAACAGTTACCAATATTCCATTCCTTAAAAATAATCGGTTTAACTATTCAAAAGTAGTATGGTTTCTGGGTGATCAGGCCGAAAAATGGGGTTGGTTGATTTTTGCTGTAGCAGTTATTTTTATAATTACTGCCGTATCCAATGGAGCCAATATTACTGACGGGTTAGATGGTTTGGCAACAGGTACATCGGCGATAATAGGAACGACACTAGGTGTTTTTGCCTATCTGTCGAGTAATATTATCTATGCTGATTACTTGAATATTATGTATATACCCAATTCAGAAGAGTTGGTTGTTTTTATTGCAGCCTTTATTGGTGCCACGGTTGGCTTTTTATGGTATAACTCTTTTCCTGCTCAGGTATTTATGGGTGATACAGGTAGTTTGACTTTGGGCGGTATCATTGCTGTGTTTGCCATTTTGTTGCGCATTGAGCTTTTAATACCTATCCTTTGTGGAATATTCCTGGTTGAGAATGTATCTGTAATGATGCAGGTTAGCTGGTTTAAATACACTAAAAAGAAATATGGTGAAGGTCGACGCATCTTTAAGATGGCTCCTTTGCATCATCATTATCAGAAGAAAGGATATACAGAGTCGAAGATCGTTACCCGATTCTGGATAATCGGTATCATATTGGCAGTATTAACTATTGTAACCTTAAAAGTCAGATAAAAAATGAAACGCTTGGTTGTTCTGGGATCTGGTGAGAGTGGAGTAGGTACAGCTCTGTTGGCTGTGCAGAAGGGATGGACTGTGTTTGTTTCTGACAAAGGAAGCATCTCGCAGGAACATAAAAAAGAACTGAATGATGCTGGTGTTGAATTTGAGGATAATAAACATACTGAGGAAAAGATCTTAGCGGCTGATGAAATAATGAAAAGTCCGGGAATACCGGATACTGCTCCACTTGTGGTAAAAGCCCGTGCCAAAGGCATTCCTGTTGTTTCTGAGATAGAATTTGCCGGAAGGTACATGGATGCTAAATCAATATGTATTACGGGTAGTAATGGTAAAACCACAACTACCTTATTGATATACGAGTTACTGAAAAATGCCGGTTTGAATGTTGAACTGGCTGGAAATGTTGGAACCAGCCTTGCTCGTCAGATTGCTGAAGGTAAGAAGCCCGAATGGTTTGTGATAGAGTTGAGTAGTTTTCAGTTAGACGGAATGTTCGACTTTAAGGCAGATATCGCAGTGTTGTTAAATATTACTCCAGATCATTTGGATCGCTATGAGTATAGCATGCAAAAATACATAGAGAGTAAATTCCGTATTCTTCAAAATCAAACAGAGCAGGATTATTTTATCTACTGCGAAGACGATGAAAATATTAGAAATGAATTAGGAAATCATATTTATAAATCTAACCTGATACCCTTCACTCAAAGAGATTTACTAAAGAGTGGGGCATACGTCACCAATGACGAGGTCATTATTAATTACAACCAGGACACAATGAGTATTTTATCACAAGAACTTTCATTGCAGGGCAAACATAATCTTTATAATTCGATGGCTGCCGGAATTGTTGCTTCGGTTTTAAAGATTAAAAAGACATTTATTCGCGAAAGCCTGACCACATTTAAAGGGGTTGAGCATCGGTTAGAAAAAGTGTGTTCTGTAAGAGGGATTGAATTTATTAATGACTCAAAAGCTACTAATGTAAACTCAACATGGTATGCTCTTGAGTGTATGAATAAATCCGTTGTTTGGATAGCAGGTGGGGTTGATAAAGGGAATGATTACGAAGATTTAATGCCTCTTGCCAAAAGTAAGGTGAAAGCATTGATTTGTTTAGGAATAAATAATACAAAACTGATTGAATCATTTCAGGATGTTATTCCAACAATAAAAGAAAGTAAATCGATGAAGGAAGCTGTTGAACTTGCGTATCATCTGGGTAAGAAAGGAGATATTGTACTTCTGTCTCCGGCTTGTGCCAGTTTTGATTTATTTAATAGCTATATCGACAGAGGTATTCAGTTTAAAGAGTGTGTGAGAGAATTGTAAGAAATTGAAATGAACGAAACCTTACGCAAATACATTAAAGGAGATCGAATCATTTGGTTCGTTATTATAGCATTGGCTATCTTCTCCAGTCTGGTGGTTTACAGTGCTACTGCTAACCTGGCCTATAAACACCATGATGGTAATGCTATATATTATCTTTTCCGACATGCCAAATTTTTAATGGTTGGTATTGGAATTATTGTTGGAGTGCATCATCTCCATTACAAATGGTTTGCAAAGTTTGCATCTGTGTTTCTGTATCTGTCAGAGGCTTTGCTGTTAATTACCTTACTGACAGGTGTGAGTTTAAATCAGGCAAGTCGTTGGTTAACAGTTCCTGTTGTAGGTATCTCTTTTCAGCCATCAGAGTTGGCTAAGTTGGCCTTGATGATTTATATCGCTAAAATTTTAGCACAATATCAGCGCGATGATAAAAATGCTGATGAAGCTTTTAAACCTATCATGATTCATGTGGGTATTGTTTGTGGATTGATTTTTAAAGAAGACTTTTCAACGGCCGGACTAATTGGGGCTTCTGCTTTAATTGTAATGTTCATTGGAAGGGTGTCGTTAAAATATATACTTGGAACAGTTGCGGCTGTTTTGCTTTTTGTTACTGTTATTATTTTTTCAGCAGAATATGTTCCGTTTTTACATAGGGCCAGTACCTGGAAGGCACGTATAATGCGTCATGTAGAAAGTGAAGAAGATGCTGGAGGAACGGCAGATTATCAGGCCGAGAGATCTAAAATGGCAATTGCTACGGGGGGCATTATAGGTAAAGGACCGGGTAATAGTCATCAGCGTTACTTTTTACCACATCCATACAGTGATTTTGTTTATGCTATTATAACTGAAGAATTTGGATTAATTGGAGCTGTACTGGTTATGTTGGCTTATTTGATATTGCTGTTTCGGTCAGGTGTGATTGTCAGGGCCAGTTCAAGAACATTTCCGGCTTTTCTGGTCGTTGGTCTGGCTACCTTGTTGTCAGTTCAGGCATTTATTAATATGGGTGTTGCGGTAGGTGTCTTTCCGGTAACCGGACAGCCATTGCCTTTAGTTAGTATGGGAGGAACATCAACTTTATTTACCTGTTTGGCTTTGGGTGCCATACTGAGTGTAAGCAGAAATAATATGCAAGAACGTTCAGCTTTGGAGGCTGAAGAAAAACCAGAAGAAGAATGAGCGAATTAAAAGTAATAATCAGCGGAGGTGGAACCGGAGGTCATATCTTCCCGGCCATTTCTATTGCCAATGCGGTAAAAGAGCAGCTGCCTGACGCAAAAATTCTATTTGTAGGTGCTCAGGGTAAAATGGAGATGGAAAAAGTACCGGAGGCTGGTTATGAAATTGTTGGGTTGCCTGTTGCAGGTTTACAACGAAAGGTTACGCTTAAAAATTTATCCTTTCCATTAAAACTGATTAAAAGTTTGGCAAAAGCTCGTTCTGTTGTTAAAGAATTTAATCCGGATGTAGCTGTTGGTGTTGGAGGATACGCCAGTGGGCCTGTTTTGAGGGTGGCTTCTCAAAAAGGAATCCCTTGTTTATTGCAGGAACAGAATTCTTTTCCGGGTGTAACAAACCGGATTCTTGCCCGAAAAGCGGCAAAAATTTGTGTTGCTTACGATAAGATGGATCGCTTCTTTGAAGCACAAAAAATAATATTGACAGGTAATCCTGTAAGAAGTAATCTGATTGCATCGGTAGATAGAAAAGAGGCGGCCGAATTCTGGAAGTTAGATCCGGATAAAAAAACAATTTTGGTAATTGGAGGAAGTCTTGGGGCTCGTTCGGTTAATAATGGAATTTTGCATGGTATAGATCAGTTGCCCGAAGAGTGTCAGCTGATATGGCAAACCGGTAAATTTTATTTCGAAGAGATGAAGGCCGGTCTTCCTGAAGAGTTGAAGGGCAGGGTGATTGTAACTGATTTTATAAGTCGTATGGATATGGCTTTTGCAATGGCTGATGTGGTTGTTTCTAGAGCTGGAGCAGGAACTATTTCTGAACTCGCTATTTTAGGTAAGCCGACCATTTTCGTGCCTTCACCCAATGTTTCGGAAGATCATCAGACAAAAAATGCAATGGCCTTGGTAGAAAAAGATGCAGCCATGATTGTAAAAGATAGTCAAGTAAAAGGAATCATTCATGAAGCATCTCAATTGGCGTTAGATGAGCATCTGATCAGTAATTTGGCTGAGAATATAAAGAAATTGGCAAAGCCTGATGCAGCTAAAGATATTGCAAAAGAAGTTATCAAGTTAGGAAAAAGCAAAAAGTAGATGTTGAAGTTGAAAGACATAAAAAGTGTTTATTTTATTGGAATAGGAGGGATTGGCATGAGTGCCCTGGCTCGTTTTTTTAAACAGCAGGGGATGAATGTTGCCGGTTATGATCGTACTCCAACTCCATTAACAGATACTTTAAAGCAAGAGGGGATTGAGGTTCGTTTTGATGATGATGTAGAAAGTATACCACAAACATTTAAAGATAAGCAATCTTGTTTGGTAGTTTTTACACCAGCTGTTCCGGTTACTCATGCTGAATTACAATATTTTAAGAAGAATAATTTTCAGGTTAAAAAACGAGCTGAGGTATTAGGTCTGTTGACCCGTGGAATGGAAGGAGTATGTGTTGCAGGAACCCATGGTAAGACAACTATATCAAGCATGACAGCTCATCTGATGAAACAGTCAGAAGTGGGATGTAATGCCTTCTTAGGAGGAATTACCCGAAATTATGCTACCAATTTTCTGCTCGATGAACATTCTTCCTATGTGGTGATGGAAGCTGATGAGTTTGATCGTTCGTTTTTGCATTTAACGCCACACCTGGCATTGGTTTCGGCGATGGATGCCGATCATTTGGATGTATATGGAGAGGCCTCAAAAGTATATGAGGCATTTAATGAGTTTGTTCAATTAATAAGTCCCGGTGGAGCGTTGCTTTATAAGGAAGGTCTTCCGCTGGAATTGCCAGATGATGATGTTGAAGTTTTTACCTATTCAGCAAAGGAAGAAGGTGATTTCTATCCTTTTAATCTTAAGCTGGTAGATGGTTTGTATAAGTTTAGTCTGAAAACTCCATTTGGTAAGATTCATCATCTGAAAATGGGAGTACCTGGTTTGTTAAATGTTGAAAATGCGGTTGGAGCAATAGGGTTGTCACTATTAGCTGGCGTTGACGAAGACGAGATCAGAGAAGCATTGCCAAATTTTAAAGGAATTAGAAGGAGGTTTGAATATAGAATCAGAGAAGAAAACCTGGTTTATATCGATGATTATGCACATCATCCTGAAGAGATAAATGCAACTGTTGCATCTGTTCGGGCATTGTATCCAGGAAAGCAACTAACTGTTGTTTTTCAGCCTCATTTATTCACTCGTACAAGAGATTTTGCAGATGGATTTGCGGAGGCTCTGGATAAATGTGACAGGGTATTTCTGTTGGATATTTATCCTGCACGAGAGGAACCGATTGAAGGTGTTACTTCTCAAATGATAGTAGACAGGATGCAACTTGAAAAAGTTAAGTTGTTGAAATATTATGATTTAAAAGAAGAATTGAAAAGTGATGTTCCTGAGGTTATTTTAACTCTTGGAGCAGGCGATATAGATAAGCTTACAGATGATTTAGAAGGGCATTTAAAACTATTCATCTTCAATGAATAGGCTTTTGACAAATTGTTAATAACTATTGAAATATTTCCGGTAGTTGAAAGGCTGAAAAAGCTATATTTAAACGGTATAATGGGTGTTTTGAGAACATGAAGAAGTGGAAAAACATAGTTTTAATTGTGGTAGTGGTAATTTACTTCCCTATCATCTTCTCCTTTGTGTCGGTTGGTAAGAGTCAATTGGTTTGTGGTGAGATTGTTCCGGCGATCTGCGACAGTGTTGAAAACCGTTTTATCAACAGTGAAGAAATAACAGATATTGCTCTGGAAAAATATCCGGGCATACTGGGAAGAAAAATTAGTGATGTGAACTGTGAGGATATGGAAGTCTTTTTCAGGAAACATCCGGCAATTGAAAGTTGCGAAGTGTATTTTACCTATGGTGGTGCACTTCATATTGATATTTCGCAACGCGAACCTATGTTGCGTATTTTTGAAGGTAATTCATCTTACTACCTGGATACTAAAGGTAATAAGATGCCATTATTTAAAAATCATACGGCACACACTTTGGTTGCGAATGGTCACTTGAATAAACTTGATTCGAGAGATGATTTGATTATGATATCTCAGGCTATTATCAACGATTCGTTTTTAAAAGCCCAGATCGAACAGGTTTATGTAAATGATAAAGGTGAATTTATTTTGGTTCCCAGGGTGGGTGATCACCTGATTGATTTTGGAGGAATTGATCGGATGGAAAATAAATTTCGTAACCTGAAAGCATTGTATAAATCGGGATGGGATTCCCGTGAATGGAATTTGTATAAAAGAGTCAACTTAAAGTATAAAGGACAAGTCGTTTGCACAAAAGCATAGTTGTATGAATCAAGAACCTAACATAATTGCCGCCATCGATATTGGTACAACTAAAATTGTTGCCATTGTAGGGCGAAAGACAGAAGAAGGAAAACTTCGATTGTTGGGCATGGAACAGGTGCCTTCAATTGGAGTGAAGCGTGGGGTTGTTTTAAATATTGATGAAACAGTATCGTCAATAAAACAGGTAATTGCCAAAATTGAACAAAAATTAAATATCACACTAACCGAAGTGTTTGTGGGTATTGCTGGACAGCACATCAAAAGTATGAGAAATCGTGCCTATCGCTTTATCGAAAATGGCTTCGAGATTAATCAGAAAGATGTTGACCAACTGTTTGATGATAATTACAAAATACCGGTTGAGGCTGGTGAGAAAATCATGCATGTTATACCACAGGATTACATTGTGGATAACGAAACCGGAGTGAAAAATCCGGTGGGTATGTCCGGACGTCGATTGGAAGGAAATTTCCACATTGTGTTAGGACGTATTGCTTCAGTTAAAAATATTGAGAAATGTATTCACAGAGTGGCCTTACAACTTAACGACTTGATTCTTGAGCCACTTGCATCTTCAAAAAGTGTTTTAACTGAAGAAGAAAAAGAAGCGGGTGTTGTATTGGTTGATATTGGCGGTGGTACAACTGATGTTGCTGTTTTTTACGATGGAATAATACGTCATACCGCAGTTATACCTTTTGGGGGTAATGTGGTGACGTCCGATATAAAAGAAGGTTGTTCGGTTTTGTATAAACAAGCTGAATCTTTAAAAGTCCAATTTGGATCTGCTGTAGGAGATATGGCCCGTGAGGACATGGTGGTAACCATTCCGGGAGTTGCAGGTTGGGAACCAAAAGAGATTTCATTCAAAAGTCTTTCTTACATTATTCAGGCTAGAATGGAAGAAATTATCGATTACGTTTTGTTCCAGATCGAGAGCTCAGGATGTTACGATAAATTAGGTGCCGGTATTGTTTTAACAGGTGGTGGTTCTCTTTTGAAAGATCTGCCTCAGTTAATTAAATTTAGAACCGGATTAGATGTTCGTATGGGATTACCTGATCGTTTTATTGAAGGTAATTTACCTGAAATGGCGCATCTTCCTAATTACTCTACAAGTATTGGGTTGGTTTTAAGTGCAATGGAACGACCAAAGCGTAAAATTATTGAACCTGAGTTATTTGGTGAAGTAGAACCTCAGAAGCAGGATATCAATAATAAGTCTGTGAAACGCGAAAAACCTAAGAAGGAGAAAAGTAGTTATATGACCGGAAACCTGTTTAGTGGGTTGACTAAAAAGATTGAGACCATCTTTGATGAGAAAGATGTTGAAATGTAGTGGTGATTAAAACGGACGGAAATGAGTGAAGATTTGATGAATTTTGATATGCCTCAGAATAATTCTTCGATTATCAAAGTGATCGGGGTAGGAGGAGGCGGAAGCAACGCCGTCAACTACATGTACAGTCTGGGCATAAAAGATGTTAGTTTTGTGGTGTGTAACACCGATGCACAGGCATTAGAGAATAGTCCTGTTCCTGTTAAAATTCAGTTAGGTGAATCATTAACCGAAGGAAGAGGTGCAGGTAACCGTCCCGACAGAGGGCGTGAAGCAGCCATTGAGAACCTCGAAGATGTTGTACGGGTATTGGAAAACAATACCAAAATGGTGTTTGTAACTGCTGGTATGGGTGGAGGCACCGGTACAGGAGCTGCTCCTATTATAGCAAAAAAAGCTAAGGAGATGGGCATCTTAACAGTTGGTATTGTAACCATTCCTTTCCGCTTTGAAGGTAAACTGAGAATCAATCAGGCACTTGATGGTATTGCCGAGATGGAGAAGAACGTCGATTCGTTGCTTATTATCAACAATGAGCGTTTGCGTGAGATGTTTGGTGATCTGAAACTGTCCAATGCTTTCTCCAGAGCTGATGATGTTTTATCTACAGCAGCAAAAGGTATCGCAGAGATCATTACGGTTCATGGCTATATAAACGTCGACTTTGCTGATGTTGAAACAGTGATGAAAGATAGTGGTGTGGCTATTATGGGATCGGCCTATGCCGAGGGAGCTACTCGTGCCATTGATGCAATTCAGGCCTCATTGGAGTCTCCATTGCTGAATAATAATGATATTAAAGGAGCTAAAAATATACTTCTGAATATAACCTCGGGAAGTGATGAGGTGACCATGGATGAAGTGGGTGAAATAACCGACTATGTGCAAGAGGTTGTTGGTGACAGTGCTTCGATTATTTGGGGTACAGGTAACGATGAATCTTTAGCAGGTCAGGTTTGTGTAACCATTATTGCGACTGGTTTTGTTTCCGGTCAGTTAATAGAGCATCAGGAGAAAAAGAAACAGGATGCCGTAACCCGTTTTTCACTTGACGAGAATGGAGAGGTTACAGATGCTGTTATAGAAGACGAAGAAAGTGCTTTTGATCTCTCAGATGAGGAAGAAGGAGTTGGCAGAGTTGTAGATTTCGAAAAGATCGAAAAACAAAAACAACAGCGAATAGATAAGTATTATAAACCAATTGTTCCTCAAAATACCAATAAGGTGCCTGAAGTTGAGAAGTTTCAACTGGACGATAATCTATTTGATACCGGTTATGGTATGGAGCAAAGTGCTGCAACATATGGCCATCGTCGTGTTCAACTAACGCAGGAGGAGATGGAAGATGAAAGAATGATAGAGCAATTGGAAAATATCCCGGCTTATAAACGTAAACAGATGGCTTTGGGTAAAACCAAACCGGAAGTAAGTCCACAGTCGCAGGTAAGTCGTTTTTCTTTATCTGATGATTCAAAGAATGGACCACGCATTAGCAGGGATAATCCATACTTACATGATAATGTTGATTAAAGCAAAAATACAATGAGTTTAGAAGTAACACTTAATAATGATATTAAAGAAGCCATGAAGGCTAAGGATCGTATCCGTTTAGAGGCTTTACGTGGTATTAAAAAAGAAGTTCTTGAAGCAAAAACAGCCAAGGATGGAAGTGGTGAATTAACAGATACGGATATTGTAAAAATTATACAGAAAATGGTGAAGCAGCGTAAGGATGCTGCAGCTCTTTTCTCAGAACAAAACAGAGCAGATTTAGCTGAAAAGGAATTGGCCGAAGTAGAGGCAATTTCGGGCTATTTGCCAGCTCAAATGAGTAAAGATGAGTTAGTAGTTGCTGTTAAGGCTATCATTGAACAAACAGGTGCAACATCAATGAAAGAGATGGGTAAGGTGATGGGAGTAGCATCGAAAGAACTGGCAGGTAAAGCTGATGGTAAAGATATTTCTGCTGTTGTTAAAGAACTTTTAGGATAGTACGATTAGATTAAAATATAGGTAACCGGATTCGAAAGATTCCGGTTTTTTTGTGCCCAGTTATTTCTTTTAATTTTTGGAACTGCAATCGTATGCACGATGACAATAGTATCAAAAAAAAGCAGAACATGAAGTTCTGCTTTTTGTATATAACATAGATAAATTCTAGTAGAATTTAATTCTTTCGTCTACAATATTGGCTTTGTCCTTAATAGTCTGATATGCCTGGTAAACTTTGTAAGCATTGTTTTGCTTCATTTGAGCTTTAGCCGCTTCAACATCAGTTTCATCCATGGTAACATTAGTAACTTTAACAACAAATACTCCGTTGTTACCTGCAACAGGTGCACTGACTTCACCTTGTTTTGCTGTTGTTGCCAATGCAACTAGGGCTGGTTCAACACCTGCACCAGGCACCTGGTATGAAGCAAATGTAATATCGTTTGCCGATTGAACTTCTTCGTTAATTGCAGAAGCCAAAGCATTCAGGTCATTACCTTTTTTATTGTTGTTGATTTCAGCAATCAATTGTTCTGCTTTTTTCTCATTACGTAACTGGCGCTCTATTGCAGATTTTACAGAAGCTAAAGATTGGTATCCTTCTTCGTTGATTCCGGTTAGGTATGCGATTACATATTCATCACCAAACTCAAAAATCTCTGACATGTCTTTAAGATCAGCTTTGAATGCCCAACGCACCATTTCTCTTGAATTCTCAAGATTAGAAACTTTGCGATCTGCCTGACGGATGTTACGTCCGTATCTTTTAATCAGGTTTTCGCTTTGAATACTCTCATTAAACTGATCGTAAGTTTTGTTTTGAGAGGCAAATTTAGCAGCCTGCGCATAAACCTGTTGATTAGTTTTAGAGCTGTATGTAATCTGACGATCAAGTGTTGCAATGTTATATTTTGTAACAGGAGTTCCTTTATCCTGGATGTTGATAATGTGAATGCCAAATTGAGTCTGAACTTTCACAATATCGCCTTTTTTACCATTGAAACAAGCATCGTTAAATTCTTTTACCATGGTTCCTTCGTTGAACCATCCAAGGTCGCCACCATTAATAGCGGATCCAGGATCCTGAGAATTAGAACGAGCGATATCAGCAAAATTAGCTCCACCTTTAACAAGATTAAACAGGCTATCAGCAACAGCTGGATCTTTTAATAAGATGTGACGTGCTTTTACTGAGTCAGGCATTTCCTTAATATCAACCAAACGAGTTAATTTGTAGGTTTCGCCTTCCAGATAAGGTCCGTAAACTTCACCAACCTTAGCACCACTAACAAAATCCTGTAGTTGTATACTCAGTTGTTCTTTTTTCCAGTTACGATCAGCGTACTCAGTTTCTGAGTTCATTTTAACATACTGAATTGGGTCAGTATCAGGATTTGCAAACTCAGCTCTTGATTTAGTAATCCAATCAAGAGTTGCTTCTTTATCTTCAGCCGAAGGTTTTACTTCAAAAGAAACATATTCAACTTCGCGAGTAGCATCTTGTTTGTAGTTTTCAATGTTTTTGTTGTAATAATCTTTGATTTCACTTTCAGAAATAACGATAGTTGAATCTGAAATAGAACGGTAACGTTTTACAACAAAATCGAAATCAACAACTGCTTTCTTGGCTTCAGCTTCAGCTTGAGCTTCGGCGGTTGTGATAAACATTCCTTTGTTTAGTAATTCACTATATTTTTTCATTAAACGCTCTTTCTTGATTTGTTTCTCAAGAAACATCCAGTAGAAACGAGCATTTGAATCATTGTTTTTCTGACTAAGGAAATTGATTACTTGTTGCTTGTCAAAAATTCCTGTTTGAGGATTGGTAAACATTTGACGAATCTGAGGGTGTACATTTTTACCTGTAGCCATCTCAAAAATTTCATCAGATGTCACTTCTATTCCAAGCTCATCATACTTCTCATTCATAATTACATCCTGAACCAGTTGATTCCATGCAGTTTCTCTTAATTCATAAGAAGTATTCTCATCCATTCCGGCCGAACGGGAATTGAGTTTATAGTAATCTTCTAATTCAGTTAAATAAGCCTGATATTCAGGTAATGATACAGTAGTTCCGTTTATTTCAGCAATTTCCATCTGACTGCTTCTAAACATAGAACCCCCTGAGTTCATTAAGTCTCCCAACAAAAAGGCAGCCATACCGACACCGATCACAACGATCACTAAACCGGCTTTGCTCCTAATTTTTTCTAATGTTGCCATTCTTTATTACTTATAATTATTGTCTTTTTTCAAAATAGGTTACGAATATACAAAAAACATAGTATTATGCATTCTGACGATGATTCTTTATATGAATAAAGTTTCAATAAATTACTGAGAGGAAATAGAAACCTTCACCAATTCGATGCGTGCATTGGTCGCCTGCAGAATCTGGAAGGTAAAACTACCAATGTTAATTACATCATTCACCTCTGGTATTGATTTATTATGAGTCAGAATTAATCCTGCTATTGTTTCGTAATCGTCAGATAGGGGCAGGTTTATTTTGTATTTTTCGATCAGGTAATCAATTTCTAGTCGAGCAGAGAAAATGTATTCAGTCTCACTTAGTTTTTGTTCTACATGTTCCGAAACATCATGCTCATCGTTAATCTCTCCAAATATTTCCTCCAGAATGTCTTCCAAAGTTACAACGCCTGCTGTACCACCAAATTCGTCAACTACGAGGGCAATACTTTTATGCTCTTTAGTAAATAGTTCCAGAACTTTATTAGCTGTCATAGTTTCCGGAACAATGGAGATCGGACTCACACAGTTTCGAAGTTTTTTAGGATTCTTAAACAGTGATGATACATGTACGTATCCAATGATATTATCGATACTATCTTTAAAAACCAATATTTTTGAAAGGCCTGTTTCAATAAATTTTTGTCTCAATGGCTCAATCTCTTCTTGTACTTCTATGGCCTGAAGGTCTGTCCGGGGTACCGTACAATCTCTGATTTTAAGTTTTGAAAAATCAAGGGCGTTTTTCAATAATTTGATTTCATGAGAGGCATCGTCTGTTTTATCTATTTTGTCGTGATGTTCGGTTAACAGGTTATCGAGGTCTACTCTTCCCAACATCCATTTGGCTCGGGGTTGGATGTTTTTTGAGCGCAGAATTACCTTTATCACAACGTTTGAAAGCCACATGGTAAAGCGGCTGATTGGATAAAGTATAGTGTAAAAAAACAGCAAAGGCAAAGCAAAAACATTCAATAGCATTGTGGGATGTATCCTAAAAAGTGTTTTTGGAAGAAACTCAGCTGTTATTAAAATTATTAATGTTGAAAAAGAGGTTTGCAGCAGTAATATGCCACTGTCTGAATCGGTGATATGCAATTTTATAAATGGCTCTAATATATCTGCCATTTGTAAGCCATATATAACCAAGGCTACATTGTTGCCCACTAATATGGTAGAAAGGAACACCTCCGGATTCTGAACAAACCGATCAATGATTCGCGCAGGAAAAGGATATTTTTTTTTATTGAGTTCCAGCAATAGTTTGTTAGAACTGAAAAAGGCCATTTCACAACCTGAAAAGAAGGCTGAGAAAATTAAGGTTAATAAAATGATCGTGTAAGTGTTCATTTATGCAATGCGACTATTCAGTATGAAAGATAGGAAAAATTAATTGGAACCATCATCTTCGAATTCCATTTCACCTGATATATCTCTGATTTCCCATTGATCCATATTCTGATCAGCGTCAAATCCTGTACCCATCCAAATTCCACTTTCGCTGGTAATTTTCACGAATTTATCTGAGTAGATAATTTCTTTTTTAGTATCCCAAAACAATTGTTCTGTATTCAGAATCTCATTTTTTTCACTTACTGCCTCAACATCGTTATTTAGTTCCCACAGTTCGTCTTTTTCGTAGTAGATGGCATGGCGGGCTTTGATTTGTCCTTTTACACTTCCATCAGTGTTATAGGTAATCACATTTAATCCTTGTGGAAATTCAATTCTTGCTTCATCTTTTGAATAAGTAAAGTGTTTCATTTCAGGTGTAATAACACGCCTTTGTACTCTTCCGGAATCGGTAAAAACACTCTCTAAATCACGAAATACAAGGGAAGGTATTTCTTCCCTGTTGCTAATAGCTTGAATTTCTTCGGGTTTATTGGTTGAGCATGAGCTCGATAAAACATAAACAGCAAGCAGTAATATACTGCTTGCTGAATATATAATGTGTTTAGTATTTTTAAAATAAGGTATCAAGTGCTTATTTTTTAGCTCTAACTGTTGTTTGAACGTTAATCCAGTCTCCCAATTTGTATGCTTCTCCTTCTTTTAAGTTACGGAAGAAGATTTCTTCTGTACCAGGGAAATATTGAGAATAAGTAACAATCAAATCATTTGCTTCGCTTGCTGATTCCGGATCAACAGATTTAGCTTTTGCGAATTGATCAACTGCAGCCCAATAAGCTGTTTTGTGTTCAAATTCATCAGCTCCAAAGTTATTTGCTCCAGCGGCATAAGCTTTACCGATCATGATGTAAGGTTTACCCCAATCTGGACGTAAAGCAATAGCTTTATATGCTTCTGCACGCACAGCAGCATATTGTTTTTGCGACAAATAGATTATTGAAAGGTAGTTATGATATTTAGCTTTTGTGTTGATATCTTCTTCCAATTCAACAGCTTCTTTGCCATATTGTATCGCTTTGTCAAGATCGTTTGTTTTCAAATACATCTGCATTAAACCAAATGCTGAAGATGAAGATGGTTCAATGTTATGCAAATGCTCTGATGACTTGTAAAACAAATCAGACTCGGTACAATCACCTCTCGCCAACAATCGGTTTACTCTTTTTAACCAGTCTAAATCCTGAGTATGATCTGGTAATTGAGGTTCAAAGATACTAGCTAAAGTTCCACAGTCGGCAGCTCCACTTTGAGCAAAAAGGCCTTCAACTTGATTCTTAAGCTCAATAAGCTTGTCAGTATATTTCGAATCAGCATCAATTTGTTTCTGGAAAATGTTTGAAACTTCAATATAAGTATCAACTAAATCTTCAGCTGTAGTGGCGTTTAATTTAAAAGTAGCAACTGTACTCATCATATATGACATCAATACAGCAGGTTGAGCGCTTGCTTTACGTTCAGATACAGTTTGTTTTAATAGAGCCTGAGCTTCTTTTACCACTTCAGGATCATCTTTCTTATACTGTAGCATCGAAACAGCTTTTTTACCATTGATGTATGAAGCAGGATACCTCTTGTGATCACCAAAATATTTAATTCTTTGGTCGTAGACCTTCATCAATAATTGATAAAGCTCTTCCTGTTTAGTAGCATCTTTTTCTTTTTTCATCATGGCTTGAATCATGTTCTCGCCATCAGAATAAATGCGGCTGGTTGACAATGGGCATTCATTAAATGCAATTTGCCAATATGGAAATGCTTCTTTTAAGTTTTTTTGCTTATAGTATTCAGCATAAAGCGAAAGGTTTTCTAAGCATCTTACGCTATCCTCTCCATGTCCATATTTGGACCCATCTTCAACTCCCTTTTGTGCAAATGCAGCAGTGCTTAAAAGCAAGGCTGTAATTAGTAATGTAGTAATTTTCATTGGCATGGTATTGCGGTTTATCTTTTATTAATCAAATTTACGTTTAACAAACCAGAACTCGTGAAGAGTAAGGTTCATTGTTAATTTAGCATAGTTCTCTTTTACAAGATTATAATCTGTTGTTCCTCGTTGTCCCCATTCAAAAGCTAAATTGAATGACGTTTTTGTTCTTTTCAATGGTAAACCTACACCAAAACTTATGCCAAAGTCAGTTAGTTGGTGTTCGTTTAAAATTAAATAGTCTTTCTTATAGTATGTTCCAAAACGGTATCGCAGACGTGATAAGTAGGATGTAGCGCGCTCATTAGGAATAATTTCACCTCCAAATGCCCACTTCTGCATATCGGATGTTTCTGTTATTTCATCCGGAAATTTGGCTTCACTCCACTTTTCAAGTGTATATTCTGCCGTTAATGTTACTGCATCTTTTAAGTTATAGGCAACACCAAATCCAATTTTTTCTGGCATCTCAAATGCAGTTCTTTTTAATTCATCTTGTACGAATTGCAGCGTGTCAATCGTATTAACCATTGAACCATCTGAATTCAAACTGGTACCCTGACCTACTAATTTCGTCATATTTGCATTTATACCAGTTTTCGGTCTGTAGATACCACCAATAACAAGTTCCTGTTTTTGGTTGATATTGATTTTGTATTGCAGACCAAAGTCAAAATAAATATCATTTATACGTAAAGCTTCTTCAGAGCCCAAATAAGAGGCAAATGGGTCATTCTGAAATTGAGCAATATTTGAATTTTTTATTTTACCAAAAAGATAAACAGAATGCACACCTATAGAAAAATCTTTAAAAGGCCTTAATGCTAAACCAGCATAGGTTTTAGTAGTATTGCCATTACCCATGGCTGACGAAAGGGTATAGTCGCCTGAGTTTTCGGTATTGGTGTTTTCTTCATAAAAGTCGTACCCAACTGCCGATGCTGGTTGAAGCCCAAAAGACATGAATCCCCATTTTGCTATAGGAAAACCTATTGCGAAATAGTCGAAATGCATGTCAGAAAAATTAGAACTTGCATCAGTCGATTTTAAAGATTGACTGTAATTCATCAAACCTCCTTCGAAATAAAACGACATAGAATCCAAGCCGCTATATGATGCTGGATTTATATTGTTAAGGTTAAACGAATTTTGAAGTGCAATACCGGTTCTACCCATAGCTGCATTACGTCCGAAACCACCATCTTGCAATTCGCCAATACCATATCTTGAATAAGGCGAGTAAGTTCGTTTTTGAGCCGTAGCTGAAAACGTCAGTAATGCAATGATTATTAGGGTTAAACCACTTTTATATGTGTTGTGCATTATATTCCAGAATTCTATTAAGTCCAATAAGTACTAAATTAGGAGCTACAAAGATGGGATTTTTTACTTTTCTAGCAAAAAATTCTGCATCTCCCCCTGTAATAATAGATGTAAGGTGAGGGTAATTGCCTCTAAAGTGATCAATTAGCCCTTCAATTTCTAAAGAAATACTATTCTGAACTCCTGCTTCGATGGCTTCCTGAGTAGATGTTCCAATAAAAGGTGCATCAGCATTTGATTTTAATAATGGCAATCGGCTGGTAAAAGTATTTAATGCTTTAAAACGCATTTGCATGCCTGGCGAAATGTTACCACCTAAAAAAGTTCCGGTATGGTCAATTACTTCATAGGTTAGAGCTGTTCCAGCATCAAAAACCAATATATCTTTTTGAGGATATAGCTCAATGGCGCCTGCCACTGCTGCCAGACGGTCTTTGCCGATTGTTTCTTTTGATTTGTAATTCCATGAGAATGGAAGAAGTGTCAGATGCGATAGCTCCAAAAAGAAGTTGGTCTCTTCTTGAATGTTTTTTGCTAAAATATCGTTTCTTTCTTCAACAACAGATGATAATATAGCATTTGAGATATCAAATTCTTTTACCAGTTTTTTAATGTCATTTTTATCAAGAAAATTGGTTGAATCAGTAGCAACTAACTTGCACTGGTCAAAAATACCATATTTAAGATGGGTATTTCCTCTATCAATAACTAAATTCACGCTAAATTATCTTAAATTAATTGTTTAAGGTTGATAGAACGATACAAAGATACGAATATTATTTCTGCTAAAAACCGGAACTAACTGAGAGAAGATTTTTATGAGAAAAGTAGTTGTTGTTGAAGACGATAAGTTTATTGCAGCCATTTTTACGATGTTTCTGCGTGAACTTGGACATGAATTGGTTGGACGTTGTTCAACCGGTGCTGAGGCAATTGATCTCTGTCATCGCCTTCGACCCGATGTGGTGTTGATGGATATTCATCTTGATGGTGAGTTAGATGGTATTCAAACATCGGAACAATTGCGTCGAGAACTTGATATTCCGGTAATTTATGTTTCTTCTGATACCAGTAGCCAGGTAATTAAAAGAGCTATAGTGTCTAATTCGTATGGTTATTTGGTGAAACCTGTTAATAAAAAGGAATTAGGGATTAGTATTGATCTGGCATTTTATAAGCATCGTGTTGATCAGGAACAGCGTGAAAGAGAGCGGGGATACCGCCAATTTATAAGTGATGCACCCATGCCATTAATGATTTTACAGGATGGCAGAATACAATATTTGAATCATTTAGCACTTGATTTATTTAAAACTCATTATATGGAAGATGTAATTACACTTCCTTATCTGAATTTTGTGGAGCCGGAATACAAAGAAATGGTGGACAAACTTCTGAAAGAGTTTAAAGATAAAGGGCAAGGATTTCAGAATCAATTATTGGCAATGCAGGATGTGCACGGGCAGGTATTCTATGCAAAGATATCAGGATCACCCATTGTTTTTAATAAGAAGAAGTCGTTGCAGGTGACAATGGTTGAAGCATCTGATATGGAGTACAGCAACAAGACATCTCTTGCTTATAAAACCATGATTGATTCATTTGGTCTTCCTTATTTTATCACAAATGCTGATCTTGAAATTAAGGAAATTAGCAACAGCTCTCTTTTTGACGGCTTAGAGTTAAATGGTAAGAATATTGAAGACTTATCAGATTATTTTCAAAAGATCTCAGAAGAATCAGTTTTATCATACAAATTGATTGCCGATGATAAAGTACCAACCTTATTTAAAAGCCATATCATCAAAGATGCTTCCGGTAAAGTGATGGAAATATTCTTCTATCCAGGTAAATAATTAAGATGAATGGTACATTTGATTAATTATTTCTCTTGCTTCTTCAATCGAGTTAATGTCTTTCATCATCAGGTATAGCTTACTCTTTCCTTCTTTCATTGTGGCTTTTCTGGGGTTGTTCTGTAGCCATAATAAGATTTTACTAAATACCTGTGATTGGAAAAAGATAGATTCCTGATTGGATACAAAATACAGGTAAAGCAGGTTGTTTTTCAACATGATTTTTTCAATACCCAGTTTTTTGGCGATCCTTCTGATACGAACAATCTCAAATAAACCTTGACCAGATTCAGGAATAGGACCAAAGCGGTCAATGAGATTGTTTTCAAAAGCCTTCAGTTCTTCTTCCTCTTCAATGTTATCTAAATCGCGGTACAACTGCATTCGCTCTGCAATATTTTCAATGTACGATTCAGGCAGTCGTAATTCGCTATCAGTTTCAACAATACAGTCTTTTACAAATTCTGCATTCTCAAGATCTTTCTCTTGTTCTTCTTTGTATAAATCCTGATATTCTGTTTCTTTCAGTTCTAATAAAGCTTCATTTAAAATCCGCTGATAAGTTTCGTAACCAATATCAGAAATAAAACCACTTTGCTCACCACCTAACAGGTCACCTGCGCCTCGTATATCCAAATCCTGCATGGCAATATTAAAGCCACTTCCCAGGTCAGAAAATTCTTCGATAATTTTTAATCTTCGACGAGCTTCCTGGGTTAAAGTAGAGAGAGGTGGTGCCATCAAATAACAAAAGGCCTTCTTGTTTGATCGTCCAACACGTCCACGCAGCTGATGCAGTTCGCTTAATCCAAAATTATTGGCATTGTTAATAATAATGGTGTTCGCATTAGGTATGTCCAGACCTGATTCAATGATGGTTGTTGCAATTAGAACATCATATTCACCTGATATAAAGTCAAGCATAATTTTTTCTAATGTTGGTCCGTCCATCTGACCATGAGCTACAACAGTTTTAATATCGGGCAGAATACGTCGTACCATATCCTGTATCTCCATAATGTTCTGAACCCTGTTGTGTATAAAGAAAACCTGTCCGCCACGTTCTACTTCATACAGGATGGCTTCTTTGATTATTTCTTCGTTTAAAACATGTAACTCAGTAATAATTGGATGTCGGTTGGGAGGTGCTGTGTTTAAAATAGACAAATCGCGTGCACCCATCAACGAAAATTGCAGGGTTCGCGGTATAGGTGTTGCAGTAAGTGTCAGTGTATCTACGTTTACTTTTAACTGTTTAAGTTTTTCTTTTACTGATACACCAAATCGCTGTTCTTCATCAATAATAAGTAGACCCAGATCTTTAAACTCAACATCTTTTCCAATTAAACGATGCGTTCCAATTAAGATATCAAGTTTTCCTTCTTTGAGATTTTTAATGGCTTCCCTAATATCTTTAGGTTTTCGAAGTCGACTGATGTAATCAACTGAAACAGGAAAATCTTTCAATCGATCTTTAAAGGTCTGAAAATGCTGCAGGGCCAAAATGGTGGTGGGCACTAATACCGCAACCTGTTTATTGTCTGTAACAGCTTTAAAGGCTGCGCGAATAGCTAATTCTGTTTTTCCAAAACCAACATCACCACAAACCAAACGATCCATTGGAGTCGATGATTGCATATCATCTTTAATTGCAAGGGTTGATTTATATTGGTCGGGAGTGTCCTCATAAAGGAACGAAGCTTCTAATTCGGTTTGTAAATAAGTATCCGGCGCAAAAGCAAACCCGGGATTGGCTTTTCGTTTGGCATACAAAGCAATTAGTTCACGGGCAATATCTTTAACCTTCGATTTGGTTTTATCTTTCAGCTTTTGCCAGGCAGGTGTTCCCAGTTTGTTGATTTTGGGTGGTGTGCCGTCTTTGCCTTTGAATTTACTAATGCGATGAAGCGAATGGATATTAACTAATAATACATCATTGTCGCGGTATATCAATCGAATGGCTTCCTGTGGTCTTCCATTTACCTCTGTAGTGACCAAGCCTCCAAATCGTCCAACTCCATGATCGATATGAACAACGTAATCACCCGGATTCAGGCGATTCAGTTCTTTTAATGAAATGGCTTGCTGCGCAGCTTTAGCCTTTTCAGTTCGTAATGAGAATTTATGGTAACGTTCAAAAATCTGATGATCAGTATAAAAAGCAAGAAAAGCATCATTATCAATAAACCCTTCATGCAAACTGTGATCAATTTCGGTGTATTTGACATTTATACCTCTGTCCTGGAAAATGGCCTTCAAACGTTCGAATTGCTTTGGATTATCGGATAGAATGTGATTTTCGAAGCTGTTGCTTTTCTTTTCCTGTAAATCCTTTTCTAGCAGATCAAAGTTCTTATGAAATACCGGTTGCGGAGATAAATCGAAATCGATTATAGAACTGCTGTTTAAAGAGTTTTTGCTCCCAAATACCAAAACGGTTTTATTATTCAGTCCAGTTTTAAAATCTGAATAGGTGCAAACCTGATTTGAAAGCAGGTACTGATGAGTGTCCTCTTCATCATCTTCTGTTTCAATTTCTGGAATGTCTTTTAATTTTGTTTCAATATCATTCAAGCGATCCTGAATGAATTGGGGATCGGCCATCCATATTTTAGTATTAGATGGCAAATATTCCGAAACAGCACAAAGCGATTGATTATCCTGATTCTCGGTTAGGTTAGGAACAATAATTACTTTTTCAATCTTCTCTTTTGATAATTGATTTTCGAGGTTGAACTTTCGGATGCTGTCGACTTCATCTCCAAAGAAATCAATCCGGTATGGGTCTTCATCAGAGAAAGAATAGACATCAATAATACTACCGCGAACTGAATATTGTCCTGGCTCAAATACAAAATCAACCCGTTGAAAATGATATTCGGCTAATACTTCAGTTATGAAGGAGATATCAAGGTGATCTCCTTTTTTTATCACCAACCGATTATTATCCAACTCTTCTGCCGAGATTACTTTTTCTATCAAAGCCTCGGGATAAGTTAAAACAAAGAGTGAACTATTCTCAGAGTGAAGATGACTTAATGCCTCGGTGCGCAACAGAACATTCTGACTGTCTTTTTGGCCATATTCTGGTGATCGTTTAAACGAAGAGGGTAAAAATGATACATGTTTTTGAGAGCTTAGCTGAACGAGATCGTTATAAATATATGCCGCTTCTTCGCGATCATTCATTACTATCAGATGTGGTCCCTCTTTTAAAAGGCTGGCCATTAAAACTGATTTGGCACTTCCTACAAGGCCATTCAGGTATATTGATCTAGTATTACTTTCAAAAAATGATTTGACCTGAATGATTCGTTCGTCGTTCTGATAGAATGATAGTATACGGCTTAGCTCCACTTCTAAAAATTTTTGCAAAGGTAAGGGAAATAATTTATTCAATGATAAAGCGCAGAGCAAGCTAAATGTTCGATCGGGGTCATAAAAAATGGCTAACCGAAAGGGAAGCCATTATAACATCTATTGTTTTTTGTGTTAATTGTTTTGAACTGATTGTTGAGCTGCTTTAAAACGTTTTGAGTTTTTATGTGCAAAATCATTCAGGTAATCTTCAATCATGTCAACCATATCTTTCGAGCCTGTATAGAAGGGTGTGCGTTGATGTAATGATTTGGGTTGAATTTCCATTATACGTTTTTCACCATTGGAGGCTTTACCTCCGGCTTGTTCTGCCAGAAAAGCTATTGGGTTACACTCGTAAAGCAAACGAAGTTTGCCCAATGGAGCGGATTCTGTTTCGGGATAAATAAAAATGCCTCCTTTTAAAAGGTTACGATGGAAATCAGCTACCAATGATCCAATATATCTTGAAGTATATGGGCGACTGGTTGATTCGTCCCGTTCCTGGCAATATTTTATATATTTCTTAACTCCTTTGGGGAATTTCTTGTAGTTGCCTTCGTTGATGGAATAAATACGACCCGTTTCCGGAGTAGTTATTCTGCGGTGTGAAAGACAGAATTCACCAATGGAAGGATCCAGAGTAAAACCATTTACACCATTGCCTGTAGTGTAAACCAGCATGGTGGAACTGCCATATAAAATATATCCGGCTGCAAGCTGAGCTGTTCCTGGCTGTAGAAAATCTTCCATACTTGCTTTTTCGCCAATGGGGGTAACCCTTTTATAAATTGAGAATATTGTGCCGATTGAAACATTTACATCAATATTAGAGGAGCCGTCAAGTGGATCCATCAGGAAAACATATCTTCCATTTCTGCCTTTTTCATCATCAAAAAAGATAAAACTCTCATTTTCTTCTGAAGCAATGGCACAAACTTCACCACAACCTCTGATTGCATCAATAAAGTGTTCGTTGGCAAAAATATCCAGTTTCTTCTGATCTTCGCCCTGCACATTGGTATTTCCTGCTTCACCCAGAATGTCAACCAGCCCAGCTTTATTTACTTCTCGATTAACAATTCGGGCAGCTGTACTAACATGATGAAGCAGGTGTGAGAAGCCTCCACGCGAATGAGGAAAAGACATTTGTTTGTTGAGGATATACTCGCTCAACGTTGTGACTTCGAATTTTGTCATAGTATTTGGTTTTAAATTGTAACGGGTGTTCAGGTATTGTAATTAACAAGGTTTGCTATCGAAAGTTTTTTCAATTGATTAAAGTCAGTTGTGAATTGATAGTAGTAGATTTTTTTTGGATAAATATGAAATTATTGAACCTTTCGTTTAATTTTACTTACCTATTCGAGTAGTTTATGAAAGTATTTAAGTTTGGCGGCGCATCTGTTAAAGATGCCGATGGTGTCAGAAATCTGGCCAGTATTGTTAATCGATATAACGACCCGTTAGTAGTGGTCATATCGGCAATGGGAAAAATGACCAATGCCTTTGAAGAATTGGTACAGGCTTATTTCGAAGGAAATGGAATTGAAGAGCATTACAATAAGATAAAGGATTATCATCAGAAAATTGTTGCCGATTTATTTGATGAGTCAGAAAATGATTTGCTGGATGAATGGCTTGAAATCATACACTTAAAACTCGAAACTGAACCCTCGCTTAATTTTGATTATGAATATGATCAGATTGTGCCATTCGGTGAGTTGATGAGTACTTTTATTGTTAGTGCCTACTTAAATAAAATTGGTTGGGAGAATAATTGGATAGATATACGGAAGATTTTAAGAACGGATGACTTGTATAGAAGTGCTGGTGTTAACTGGGAATTGACCTCGAGGTTAATGAAGGAAGTATTTAGTTTTGATGGAGATAAAAGATATATAACGCAGGGTTTTATTGGATCAACTGATACGAATCTTACCACAACACTGGGGCGGGAGGGATCAGATTATACAGGAGCCATTATTTCATATGCTTTGGATGCTGAAAGTTTATCTATTTGGAAGGATGTGCCCGGGGTACTGAATGCTGACCCGCGATGGTATCCAAAAGCTCAGATGCTGGATGAACTATCATACTGGGAAGCCATTGAATTAACTTATTATGGTGCGCAGGTAATTCATCCAAAAACCATAAAACCACTGCAGAACAAACAAATTCCATTATTGGTAAAGTCTTTTATTCATCCTGATAATGCTGGAACGGCTATCAAGGCAACTGAGCAAAACCTGCAATTACCGCCAATTTATGTGTTAAAGCGCAACCAGACATTACTAAGTATCTCACCTAAGGATTTTTCGTTTATATTGGAAGAAAATCTGAGTGAAATTTTTGAAGTTATCAGCAGGCACAGGATTAAGATTAACCTGATGCAAAGTTCTGCACTAAATTTTTCTGTTTGTGTAGATCATCATAAAAATATTGATGCTGTAATAGAAGAATTAAGTAACCATTATGGAGTGTTATATAATACAAATATGGAGTTGGTTACCATACGTCATTACACACAAGAAGCAATTGATGAGGTAATGGAAAACAAGGAAGTTGTTGACTCTCAGGTTAGCCGAAAAACAGCTCGTTATGTGATGAAAGGATCAGAGTGGAGTTTTAATGAATAGTACCATTTGTTTTCTTTATCGGATATTATTTTTATTGAATGTTATTTTGCTAATTTATACTTACCCGTTGAGTATAACTTTAGTTTTTTATATGGAATAACCGACCACGGAGCAGATTCTTCTGATTTGATAATTACTGGTGATTTACATTCAAAATAAATTCCTTTGGGAGTAAGATACCAGTCAGGAAATTGCCATAGTTTGACATTGTTATAACTAAAGGCTGTATTATCATTCGGATTCATTTTTTCAGGATATAGCTCATTAAGTAAATCCAGTATTTTAGGGCCATAAATTTTATATCTGTATTGAAACCATTGGTATTCTCCCGGACTGTATGATGGTTGTGGAAGTTCCCCAAACCAGTAGAGTTCTTCAAATTGCACTGCCTCAGCATTGGCCATTTTCAGGGTACGGTACATCTTTTTTTCTGGTTCCTGTATTCCATAACATGATGAATTGATAATGATGCTGTAACTCAGTAATTCATTATCTATATAATGAATACTAAAAGAAGTTGAATATTTACCCTGTTTACCCAGGTTAACACAGCTATAAGTCATGTTAATTGCATCCAATTGTTCGGCTTCGAGCCAGGTATTGATAGAATCAACCTGCATACGTCCTTTTTTATTTGATTTGACTCTGAACCATGTTATATCACTTTCGGGTTCCTTGAGATAATCGATAAAAATATTTTTACCTATTTTTTCTGTTTTGATGGTTTCAAATTGTATTGCTCTTGTTTTATATGCCAGGTAGGGAGTGACGCGGTACTTTTTAATAGCTTTAACGCATGGATGATTGAGTTCATCAACCAATAAAGGTTTTAATTTAAAATCAGACTGTTTGCCATTTTTATCTATCCATTTGCCGTCCCATTTATCCAATTCGATTTCGTGAAGAAAGAGAGAGTCTGTTATTACTTTTTGTCTTTTCTCATCATCAAAATAAGATGCAGTCAGAATAAATTTTCCTCCTTTAAGAATCTTTCCTTCCAGCGTTTGATCAAAAAGGTTGTCTTCAGTTATGTATCTGGCCATACAAACATCACCGTATTCATCCAGTTGAATAACAATTTCCTTATCGTATAATCTTCCTTTAAGGTAATAAGTCTCTTCGCGATGTGCATAAAGATTCAGACAACCAAAGAAAAATATGATCAAGAGTAGATGAAATTTCATATATATTCAGGTTTTGGAACAATATTCCAGTTTTGCTTACTATATTAATGCTAATTTGCCGCAACTTATTAAAATAACCTCAAAAAATGGATCAATTTCTATTTTATTTAAAACAAGGAATAGACCATATTACCGATCTGCAAGGTCTGGATCATATGGTTTTTATAATAACTCTTTGTGCGGTCTATCAGTTGAATCGCTGGAAACAAATTCTGATTCTCATCACTGCATTTACTATTGGACATACAGTTACACTTGCATTGGCAGGGTTGGATATAATAAGTGTGAATCAAAAACTGGTTGAGACTTTGATTCCGGTTACTATATTATTGACCAGTATATTTAATCTTGCCCAAAAGTCAACACCTGATAAGAAAATACAACTCAATTATTTTCTGGCTTTAACATTTGGTTTGATTCATGGTATGGGATTCTCTAATTTTTTTCGTTCAATGATGATGGGGATATCTGATGAGTCAATTGTCTTTCCATTGTTTTCGTTTAATCTGGGTATTGAAGTAGGTCAAATTATAATTGTTGGTGTTTTTCTGTTAGTTAATTTAATAATGACACGCTTGTTCGCCATTAAACATCGTGACTGGAATCTGGTTGTTTCTGGTGCAGGAGGAGGGATCGCACTGACAATGATTATAAAAGCTATGATTTAATAAAATGAAATTCAGATTAAAAAACTTGCTGCTGGCCACTTTATTTACATTTATCTGTTTTTCAGTAAGTGCACATCCAATTAAGATGACAACGGGTAAACTGGAGATTGATTCTGAAACTATGTCGTGTAAATTGACAATAAATTTTTTTGCGGATGATTTTGAATCTGCTTTACAGTCTGAATTTCCTCAACCTTCGTTTAACTATGATAATCCTCAACCCGAAATGATTGAAACAATTAAGAATTATGTGTCGGGTGAGTTTTTGCTATCTGTTGATGATGTAGAAGTTAAATTAGAAATGTTAAAAGTAAAGATGATCGAAGAAAATGTTTGTCAGGTTACTTTTAGCGGTGATTTGAAAACAGTGAGACTGTTTGAAACGGTAACTATAAAAAACACATTACTTTTTGATGCTTTTAATAAACAGTCGAATATTTTACATCTGATTTTTAATGGAGATAAAATTACTATTCTTCAGTTTTATCCTGCAGTTCCTGTTCGAAAGGAGAGGTTGCAGTAATTAATGTCTTTATTAACCACCTTTCAGTTTCAATTCATTGATATGCTTGTTTGCTTTTATCCAGGGAGCTGAAATCATGGATGTGTCAATTGGTTCAACATATCTAATAAAGAACGTTAATTTAGTTACTTCAACAATTCGCCTGTTATAACCAAAAGATCCTAAATCAAGCATCTGAAATTCAATGCTTTTATTTTTAAGTTGTTCATGCTCATACAGTATAGTCTGAGTTTTCCAAACATCGGTGTAATTAGTTGTGGCTAATACAATTTCACTGATAATTATTGCACCAGTAGCTATAAACGTACTTTTGTTTTTTAAATTTTTGAAATGGAATAGGTTTACTAAATTTTTGACAACGAAATAAATCAACAGTATTAAACTAAACCTTATAATAAGTTCATTAGTAATCTCCAACGGTTTAATAAAAACAGATAGGATCCATAAGATTCCTAGCAGAATGGATAAAACAATAATTGTGGTATTTATTATTCGTTTCATTACATCCTTTTTATTTTGATGATTGCAATGAATTTATTTAATGTATTCTATTATAACATGAGTTTTACGAATATAGTCGGATTTACATTTTTTATTGTTATAAATCAGCGACATTGATCAAGTAAATTATATACTAAACTACTTTGCATTCCTAGTTTTATAGCTTTTTTAAATTCTTTTTCAGCTTTTTTTCTATTTCCCATTTTCAGATAGATTTCTCCTCGGGTAACGTATGCATTAGCGTAGGTTTTTTTAAGGCTTATAGCTTTATTTACATCTGTTATGGCCTTCTCATATTCTCCTTTTCGCATATAAAAGTCTGCCCTGTTATTAAATGGAATAGCCTCATAAGGAACCCGTGCAATTATTTCATCCATATCACTGATAGCTTCATCCAGTAGGCCCTGTTCAACTTTTATAATGGCTAGATTCGTTGCTGCCGGGAAAAATTTTGGATTAAGTTTTAGTGCTGATTGATAATCATTGACTGCGGCAATTGTATCTCCCATCACTGTTTTAGTATGTGCTCGTTCTGAATATGCATTAACATCTTTAGCGTCAATAGATATGATTAAATTATAGTCTTCGATGGCACCATTGTAATCATTAAGCTGCCTTAATAAAGAGGCTCTGTTCTTTAATATTCCAACGTCTTTTGGGGCTAATAATAAAGCTTGGTTATATGATTCCAATGCTTCTTTCTTTAAACCATAACGTCTTTGCGCCGTTCCCAGATTTGATAATATAAGATGTCTTTTAGGATGTTTTGTGTCGATTAAAGAAAGAGCCGAGTTATAATTTTCGATCGCACATTTATAATTTTCTTCGCTAAAGCATTCGTTACCGCTATTTACAAAGTCTCGATATTCCTGTGCTGAGACATTAAGAAAACTCACAAATAAGATGAATAACAATAAATTTCTCATGTTGAACATTTAAAAGAATATGGATAATTTTTTATAATAAATTATTGCCAGTCAGATTAATTGATCGACCAGTTATCGTCAACTTTAAAAAGTGTAAAAGAAATTGTATCCTTATTATCTTCAATATCAATTACATAATACAAATCAATTTTATTCTTCTCTTCATTCATTAAAAACGAAACTTTCTCAAATTTCATGTCTATTAATTTCTTTCGTTTAATCTTTTTTGAAAAATCCGAATCAGAAATCATCATATCAATGGTTTTATTTAAACCCTGAAACATTATTTTACTTTCTATGCGAATAGATTTGGCTCCAATTATTTCCATGTTTTTCAGTCGTGTCATGGCTGAAAAATAATACTCTATTCCGTCTATAGTTTGAACGTCAGTTAGAAAATTACTTGTGCCTTCATAGGAGAATGAACAGGAAGTGATATTAATAATACAAAGAGATATAAAGAATAGTTTCTTCATAATGTTAGGAATTAGGGTTTGAGTTATTCTAAGGTTAAATATTAATGTTTAAAATTAACAGACATAATTAATATTCCAAACAGTATGCTTAATAAAAATTAAAGAATTGTGAATAATATATATGCTAGATTTTTTTCAATCATTCTTGGTGTTTAAGAATATAAATTGAAATAATAAATTCTTAAGAATCTAATCCTGTTGTAAATTGCAATTTGATTTGTTATAACGTTGAAATACAGGTAGTTTTCAAATAAAGAAAGAAGGGTGAATTGTTCGTTTTACTAGATTGTTAAGTTTAAAAAGGGGTTTGTTCGTATATAAACTCCTTTTTTAGTTCTTTGAGAGGATAATTGGTTTAGACTTCTGATAAGTCTTTGTTCAGATTCTTCTATTTTAATTTTATATAAAATGCAGCTTTGTGTCCCAGAAAAACACCATCATCAGTATTTGCTTCATACGACACCAAAACAGATAACACCTTTTTAGTCATTATTTGGTTCTGTTCATCGTAGTACCACGATTCCCAAAATTGAAGTTTCCCAACCTGATCTCTCGAAAAACCCTCTTGCTCTTCAATTGCCTTTACTTCAGAAATACTCATTGGTGCTTCAGTCATATAATTAAAGGCTTGTGCTTTATGATTATAAACAGATTCAAATAACTTATCAATCATTTTTATACGATCCAGACTTTTTAAACACTCTTCTTTCCAGTGGTCATTCGGATCATAGTTTTTGATTTCTACAGTATAGATAATAGTATCAGCTAAAAGCTCACCATTGATCTTTTCATTTGAAGTTACATTATTGGTGTTTTTTTGATTATCACAGGCCTGTAATAATCCAAAAAAGCACATCGCAATAATAAGGATGTGCTTTGAGATGGTTATTTTATTCATGAAGTATAGCCTTAATAGTTTATCTGTCAAAAGAAAGACGTTCTCCTTTTACTTTTTCGTTAACCTGGCCATTGGAATAAGCCAACTGACCATTTACTAAAGTATGGGTTACGGTGTGAGAAAATGTAGTTCCTTCAAAAGGCGACCAGCCACATTTATAAAGAATGTTTTCTGGTTTAACTTCCCAGACTTGATTAGGATCAACTAATACCAGATCTGCTTTAAAGCCTTCTTTGATATAGCCACGCTTTTCAATCTGGAATAAAACAGCCGGGTTATGACTCATTTTTTCAACTACCATTTCATAGGTAAAATGACCTTGTTTAACCATTTCCAACATGGCGACCAAGGCATGTTGTACCAATGGTCCACCGGATGGTGCTTTAAAGTACTTGTTGTCTTTTTCTTCCTTTGTATGAGGAGCATGGTCTGTGGCAACAATGTCAAGGCGACCATCAGCAAGACCTTTACGTAACTCATCCCTATCATGTTCCGATTTTACAGCCGGATTCCATTTAATTCTCGAGCCATAAGTATCGTAATCTTTATCACTAAACCAAAGATGGTGTACACAAACTTCACCGGTTACTTTTTTATCTTTCAATGGCATGCCCTGATCGAGTAATTCAAGTTCTTCGGCTGAACTCAAATGAAGAATGTGCAGTCGGGCATTGTGTTTACGTGCCAGAGTTGAAGCTTTTTTCGACGACATGTAACAGGCTTCAGCCGATCTGATAACCGGGTGATATTTGAATGGCATATCATCGCCAAATTTGTTTTTATAGATTGTTGTGTTTTCGCGGATTGTAGCTTCATCTTCGCAATGAGTCGCGATTAAAACCTTACTTTCTGCAAAAATTTTGTCCAGTATTGATTCGTTATCAACCAGCATGTTTCCTGTTGATGAACCCATAAAGATCTTAATTCCGCAAACAGTCTTTGGGTTGGTCTTGAGTAGCTCCTCAACATTATCGTTTGTAGCTCCAATATAAAAAGAGTAGTTAGCAACAGAATTCTTCGCTGCTACCTTATATTTTTCTTCTAATATTTCTTGGGTGGTTGCCTGCGGATTAGTGTTGGGCATTTCCATAAAAGAAGTGATTCCTCCGGCCACAGCTGCCTTTGATTCACTGTTGATGTCACCTTTATGAGTCAAACCCGGTTCGCGAAAATGCACCTGATCGTCAATCGCACCAGGAAGTAAAAGTAATCCTTCTGCGTTAATCGTTTCATCAGCCGATGGTAATTCACCTTTGTAAATAATTGTTTTGATCAGATCATTTTCAACTAAAACACTTCCTTTTTTTTGAATGCCTTCGTTGATGATAGTTGCATTTTTAATCAGTATGGTTGACATATCTTTGTTTTTCGCGTTAATTGATAAATTTACCAAGAGTGAGGCTTAAAGTCAAACTTCATAGCTTTTAAAGAAGCTTGCTATCTTCATTTTTATCACACCCCACACTGCTTCGTTAAAAATTCCTCCACTCATTTTTGAAGTCCCTTGTGTGCGATCGGTAAAAACAATGGGAACTTCCACTATTTTAAAACCATACTTCCATGTAGTAAATTTCATTTCAATCTGAAACGCATAACCTTTTAACCGAATTTTATCCAGTTTAATAGTTTCAAGAACTTTTCTGCGATAACATTTAAAACCAGCAGTGGTATCCATTATCTTCATGCGGGTTATGAATCGAACATATACCGATGCAAAGTATGACATGAGAACTCGTCCCATGGGCCAGTTCACCACATTAACACCCGAAATATATCTGGAGCCGATTGCCAGATCAGCATTCTGATTAAGGCAGGCGTCGTGCAGACTAATCAGGTCTTTGGGAGGATGAGAAAAGTCGGCATCCATCTCAAATATATAATCATATTTGTGTTCGATAGCCCATTTAAAACCAGCAATATAAGCTGTGCCTAATCCAAGCTTTCCTTTGCGCTCAACCATATGAAGCTTAGCTGGAAATTCCTGCTGTAGTGTTCTGATAATATCTGCGGTGCCATCAGGAGAGCTATCCTCAATGATCAGGATTTCAAATTCACGAGGTAATTCAAAAACTACCCTTATTATATTTTCAATATTCTCTTTCTCGTTATAAGTCGGTATAATAACCAGGTTCTTACTCATCTGAACTTATTAAAATGAATAGGCCAAAGGTAATAAAATGATAAAATGCTAGATGTTTTCTATGTGTTAATGTTAATTCTATTATTAAATCCGAGAGTTAAAAAGAATCAAAAAACAAATAAAATGATCAGTAACTAAAACTACTGCCCCCTACAAATTCGCGCAATATTGATGTTGGTGGAATGTCAGAACTTAGCAAAGGTTTGAAATAACTAAAGAAACGTAATAACCTTCTGGCTTCAGAATATTCCTTCTGATTAGGTTGAACTTCCAGTAAGATTGATTCTGCTAACGGTTTCAAAACAGATAATTCGTAAAGCAATGCTGTATTAAACATTACATCAGCTTCCTCCTGGTAGGGGAAGATATGCAAATCCTCGCCACGTCTCACACTTGGCCAGCGCGAAATGGTATCTTGCGCAGAATACTTACGGTATTTATAGTCACGAACAATTCTTCTTATCAGACGATTGTCGGTTGTATGAATCAGGTTTTGATTATCAATATTAATGGATGTTAATGCAGAGACATAAATTTTAAATTTTGATTCGTTGGGGATGAGGTGAGTCAATTGGGGATTTAAGCCATGAATACCTTCAACAATCAAAATATTGTCATCACCCATCTGTAATTTCTCACCATCATAATAGCGCTCGCCTTTCTCAAATGAGAACTTTGGAATTTCCACTTCATTTCCGGCCAGGAGATCAACAAGCTGTTGATTGAATAATTCTATATCTAAAGCATTGAGCGCTTCAAAATCAAAATCACCATTTTCATCCAAGGGTGTCTGCTCCCGATTGACAAAGTAATTATCAAGAGAAAGATTTAAAGGTTTCATACCCGCAACCATCAGTTGAATTGCCAGGCGTTTGCCGAAAGTGGTTTTGCCACTAGAAGAAGGACCGCTGATAAGAACTAATTTTACCTGATGATTCCGGGCAGCAATCATATCTGCGATATGACCTATCTTCTTTTCGTGGAGAGCCTCAGATACCTTAACCAATGTTTCAGCTTTACCATTGTTACATGCCGAATTGATATCAGCCAGGTTGCTGACTTTTAATACTCTGTTCCATTCTGCAAATTCCTGAAAGATATCAAACATCTTATTTTGGATCACAATATCTTCCAGTAGGTCGGGCTGAGTTCTTTTGGGTATTTGAAGTAGCATTCCATTGTAATACTTGATAAGATCAAAAACCTTTAGATAACCTGTGGATGGAACCATGTAGCCATAATACATACCAATATGATTATCCAAAGTATAATAGGTTGTATAGACTTGACCACGGTGTTTAATCAGATCCGTTTTATCAAATTGATTTTCAGCCTCGAAAAGTTTTATTACTTCGTCCGATTCTTCTTCTTTACGAATGAATGGAATGTCAGCATCTATAAGTTTACGCATTTTATCACCAATCTCAAGAATCTCGATCATCTGAAGTTCTTCAATATTTTCTAAAGAACAATAGGTGCCTTTAGACACAGAATGTTCGATGCGTAAGGTAGCATGTGGATACAGTTCTTTCACTGCTAATGATAATACAAATGATAGACTTCGGATATACATTCGCATTCCATCCGGTTCAGTAATATCAATAAAACGTATGTTCTTGGGATGATATAATTCGTACGATAACTCTGTTAAGGTATTGTTGACATAGGCACCTAGAATAGGATTCTCAAGTTTAATTTTCATATCATCAGCGATTTGCTGAAGAGTTGTGCCAAGTGGATATTCTTTCTGGAGGTTATTGTTAAGACACTTAATACGTACGGTGCGTTTCATATTGTTAAGGTTTTAGGGAATTAAAAATACGGAATAATATCAGAAAATTATATTATTCATGGATAAGGCATAAGAAATAAAAAAAACAGGGACTCTTTATTAGAATGCCTGTTTTTAGTTTTGTGAATTCGATCAGTTACGCTTTTAATTCTTCTTTTAAAAATTTAGCTGTATAACTCTTCTTGTTTTTAGAGACTTCTTCTGGTGTGCCACAACAAACCAGTTCGCCACCAAATCGTCCGCCATCAGGACCGATATCAATGATGTGATCAGCTACTTTTATAACGTCCAGATTGTGTTCAATCACTAATACAGTATTGCCTTTATCAACAAGTCGTTTTAATACATCAAGAAGTACCCTGATGTCTTCGAAATGTAAACCAGTAGTTGGCTCATCCAGAATATAAATGGTTTGTCCTGTATCTCGTTTTGCCAGTTCTGTAGCCAATTTAACTCTTTGGCTTTCACCACCTGATAAAGTTGTGGAAGGTTGACCTAATGTAATATATCCCAGGCCAACATCCTGCAAAGTTTTTAATATCTTAATAAGTTTGGGTATGTGTGCAAAGAATTCAACAGCCTGATTAATGGTCATGTCAAGCACATCGCCAATTGATTTACCCTTGTATCGTACTTCTAGTGTCTCACGATTATATCGGCGACCACCACAATCGGGGCATTCAACCATAACATCCGGTAAGAAATTCATTTCGATAACCTGAACACCTCCACCTTTGCATGTTTCGCATCTTCCTCCGGCAACATTGAATGAGAATCTGCCGGGTTTGTATGCCCTGATTTTTGATTCGGGTAACTCAGCAAAGAGTTTTCTGATCTCATCAAACAGTTTTGTATAAGTAGCAGGGTTCGATCTTGGTGTTCGACCCAGTGGTGTTTGATCCACATCAACTACTTTATCCAAATGCTCCAGTCCTTCAACTGATTTGTAGGGTAGAGGATCTTTAATTGCATTGTAAAAATGTTGATTAAGGATTGGGTAGAGAGTCTCATTAACCAACGAAGATTTACCACTTCCTGAAACACCGGTTACACAAATCAGCTTACCCAAAGGAAAATCAACATTGATACTTTTCAGGTTATGTCCTGTAGCTCCTTTTATGGATAGTACTTTGCCGTTTCCTTCTCTTCGTTTTACGGGTAATTCAATTTTTTTACGACCTGTCAGATAATCAGCCGTTAAAGAATTTTTTTGCATGATCTCCATAGCAGTCCCCGCTGCCACAACCTCTCCGCCGTGGCGACCTGCATGAGGTCCCATGTCAATTACATAATCGGCAGCCAGCATCATGTCTTTATCATGCTCAACTACCAAAACAGAGTTTCCTGTATCACGCAGTTGGCAAAGAGAGTTAATTAAACGATGATTATCTCGCTGGTGCAGACCAATACTTGGTTCGTCCAGAATGTAAAGCACATTTACCAACTGCGATCCAATTTGTGTTGCCAGTCTGATACGTTGACTTTCGCCACCAGATAAAGTCATGGCACCACGATTTAAGGAGAGATAATCCAATCCAACATCAATTAAAAATCCCAGTCGGCTTCTTATTTCTTTTAAAACTTCATAACCAATGGTTTTTTGTTTTTCTGTTAATCGATCTTCCAAACCGTCAAACCAGGTATGTAATAACCCCAGATCCATATCGGCCAGCTCAGCTATATTCTTGTCATCAATTTTAAAATGTAATGCCTCGAGGTTTAATCTTTGTCCATTACACTCATCGCATTGCGTATGCTTGATAAATTGACGGGCCCATTTGCGGGCTTGCATAGATGTATCATTATCTTGCTGGTCAAGAATATATTTTATTACTCCCTCAAAACTCAAATAGTAATTAGAAGAACCTCCTAATGGAGTGTTCTTAAGAGTGACAGGTTCACTGGAACCATGAAGGATAATGTCAATGGCTTCTTCCGGTATGTTTTTAATGGGAGTATTAATTGTAAAACCATGTTTCTCGCCAATAGCCTCAATTTGCCAGAAGATGAGGTTATTCTTGTATTTACCTAAAGGAGCAATCCCTCCATTTTTAATGGTGGCTTTAGGATCCGGAACTATCTTATCGAAGTCAACTTCGTCAAGTGTGCCTAAGCCTTTACATTTTGGACAGGCTCCCTGAGGAGAGTTAAATGAGAAGGAGTGGGGTGCAGGTTCGTTGTATGAGATTCCACTTGTTGGGCACATCAACTGACGACTGTAGTATCGCTGGTCGCCCGAGTCTGCATCTACCAGCATCATAATGCCTTTTCCATGCTGCATGGCAAGCTGAATACTTTCTTTTAGTCGTTTGGTGTCATCATCAGATATTTTAACCCGATCAACAACCATTTCTATGAAGTGATTCTTGTACCTGTCTACTTTCATTCCCTGAACCACTTCGTGAATTTCTCCATCAATGCGAACGTGCAAAAATCCTTTTTTTCGTATCTGATCAAATAATTCTTTGTAATGGCCCTTTCGTCCTTTAACCAATGGAGCTGCAATGTATGCTTTCTTTCCTTTAAACTGTTCAAGTATCAGTTTCAGAATTTGCTCATCAGTATATTTCACCATTAACTCACCTGTTTTATATGAGTACGCCTGTCCGGCACGAGCATATAAAAGACGAAGAAAGTCGTATATCTCAGTGGTTGTTCCTACTGTTGAACGAGGGTTTTTTCCGGTGGTTTTTTGTTCTATTGAAATTACAGGACTTAAGCCGGTAATTTTATCCACATCCGGGCGTTCCATATTTCCTAAAAACTGGCGGGCATATGCAGAGAAAGTTTCAATATAACGACGCTGACCTTCTGCATAAATAGTATCAAAAGCAAGTGATGATTTTCCACTTCCGCTTAAACCGGTTACAACAACCAATTTGTCACGCGGAATGCTAACATCTATATTTTGAAGGTTATGAACTCTTGCTCCATATACATCTATCTGTCCAGGATCTTCTACAAAAGATCCTTGATCTGCTGCCTTTTTTTCTGCCATAAACCAGTTTTTGGAAGCCCAAAGATAGCAATCTTTTGGGCGAAAGATAAACGCATAGACTTGTATCCTTGTTTATGGATACAATAAAAAACGCATGGAATACCGGAGGGTAACCATGCGTGAATATTCATTATATTAATACTGTTATTTTATTATTTTCATAGGATCAATGTTTTTACCATCTTTTTTTATCTCAAGATGAAGGTGTGGACCAGTAGAAGTGCCACTTGATCCAACCAGACCAATTACATCACCTTGTTTTACTTTATCACCTGCTTTGGTTTTGTACTCGCTTAACTGAGCATAAAGTGAAGAATAACCGTTGGCATGATCAATAATTATATATTTGCCATATCCTTTGCCTTGTTCAAAATTTAACTCAATTTCACGAACAGACCCATCTTCAATTGCAACAACAGGAGTATTTAATTCAGCTTTGAAGTCAGTACCCTTATGCATCTTCTTCATCTTTAATATTGGATGAACACGCATCCCAAATTGAGATGTGATTTCGTAAGAATAATCTTCTTTAATGGGATTTATGAAATTTAAATTCTTGCTTTCCTTCTCAGTTCCAAGCATATTTTTCGGTTCCGCAATATATATTCTGTTAGGAGCAAATTTAATAATTGCGTCTTTCTCACTTGAAATACAATCGTTGAAAGGTTTATTAAAATGATTGATTGCAATATTATTTCGTAATTCTGAAAAAGCATCACTTACTTCATTTAATAATGCGTCCGCATCTTTATCTGAAGTATTGATATCTCTTTGTAAGTAGACAAAGCTTATATTTGAATAATTAGCATTGTCTAAATTCTCAACGGAAAGTCCTGATTTACTTAGAAAACTTATTACTGCTGATTTAACCTCTTTTATTTCTACTTTATTGCCTTTCAGTAGTAATTGTCCCTTAGCATTTATCAGAATGGGAAGTGCATTTTCAGCGAGAGCTTTGTTTCCTTTTAAATTCTCGTCCGGCTGCATGTAAAACAACATGCTTGCTTCTTCTGGTGACTCTGGCCATGTTAGCTTCTGTGAAAACTCATCCTCAACTTTATACTGAGAGAATGATTTAGTATTGGTTATTGTAACCACTAAAACAGCCAATGTGACGGGTAAAATAAGAAAGAACTTTTTTATTGATTTTGATTTATAATTTGACATGATGATACGTTTTTTGATGAGTTGATAACTGAAAGGACTCATCAGAGGCATATATGTCTTATCAGCTGATTGTTGCAGAACCAGTCGAAAGTAGTCACTGATTGATTCGTTATTATTAATAGCATCATTATCAGCCTGAAATTCATGAACCTCTTCTAAAGCCTTTCGATACAAGTAAATAAAAGGATTCATCCAGAATAAAATCATCAGCACTTCAACAAATAGTCTGTCAAACGAATGTTTATGCCTGATATGACTAAGTTCGTGCTTAAGAATTAAATTCCTGTTGGTTGAATCCCAGTTTGTTTGGGAAATGAATATATAACGAAAGAAAGAAAAGGTATTGTGCTTTTTTAAAAGCACAAGGGTGAATTTAGCATGTTTTATTTTTTCATTTAATTGTATAGTTTTTATTATTTGAGTAAGATGTCTGAGAAATCGGAATATTAAAATTGCTGAGATAAATACTAATATATACAATCCAATTTCATTAGGTATTGAATTTGATTCCGGTCTGGAAATTTCGTTGAGTGAAATCTCCTCAGTAAATGAAAACTGATTAATGGAACTCTGAATAGAACTAATGATTGGTAATTGTGTATTGGTAAAAGGATAAACATTTATCCTGGTAAATGGAAACACATATGAAAAGACTAAACTAACCAGCAAATAGAATCGATTCAGTTGAAAAAATGATTCTTTACGCAGTAATATCTGATATATCAAAAAGAAAATACCAGAAACGATACTTGTTTTGAGTAGATAATATCCAATGGAGATCATTTCTTTTTCTGTTCAATTTGTTGATCAATTAACGCTTTTAATTCTTCCAATTCCAAAAGAGAGAGGTCGCTTTCTTTTGTATAGAAAGAGGCAAATTGTTGCTGCGAATTATTAAAAAAGTTATTCACCAGAGTTTTTACAAACCGTTTTGTGTAGTCTTTCTTATTAAGTAAAGGAAAGTATTCGTTGACTTTACCATAAGTTTTAAATCCAATGACTTTTTTCTTCACCAATACTCTAACCACTGTCGAAACGGTAGTATAGGCAGGGCGAGGTTCAGGATATTGTTCAACAATATCTTTTAAAAACCCTTTTTCAATATTCCACAGGTACTGCATAACCTGTTCTTCTGCTTTCGTTAATTCAATCATTTCCCAAATGTTTAGAACAAACATACAACTATTAATATAGTCATGCAACTATTTCTTTAATTATATTACTATAAAAATAGTCATAATGTGTTACTGGCCATAAAATCACGATTATTAATAAAAAAAGGCAACAGAATTAATCCTGTTGCCTCACTTAATTTTTTAATATTATATAAATTAACTTTTTATTTGTGTCGAGTCTTTTGGAACGATTATTTCTTTTTGCTCTGAACTTTTTAAAGGCAGTTTAATTGAATATGCTTTTTTCGATGGATTACTCAAAGATGTTTCACGTAACCACGGATTCAAATCTTTTAATTCTTTGTATGTAATGTTATTTTCAAGTGCAAAATCCGGGAAACTTGAAATTTTATCATTGATTTCAATCTCTATTGTTTCTATAGGTTGATATAAATCGTTACTTTTTACATGAAATCCATAAGTATCCGGTTTTGAAAGAATTTCTTTAATTGCTAAAATTCGATATACATATCTTCCAGTTTCCTCATTTAAAAGAAGGTCATAATAACTTTCTACTTTCTGACGATCAAGCTGACGATTTATTCCTGTTCTTCCTGCATTGAATGCAGCTGCAGCCAGTGTCCAGCTTCCATAATGATCATGCATTTTCTTCAGGTATTTGCATGCTGCAACAGTTGATTTTTCAATATGATATCGTTCATCAATTTCGTTGTTGATTTCTAAACCGTACTCAACTCCGGTACTTTTTAAGAATTGCCAAAAACCAACAGCTCCAGCTGGTGATTGAGCTCGTGGCATAAAGCTACTTTCAATAAGTGACAAATACTTAAAATCATCCGGCACGCCATTTTCTTTCAAAATAGGTTCAATGATTGGAAAATATCTGTTAGCTCTTTTGATAAACAATACTGTTTGTGATTGCCAGTATGTATTTACCAATAATTCCCTGTCGAAGCTTTCCATAATATCAGAACGTTCAATGGGTACAGATTCATTGGCAAATGTCATATTCGAAGGGATGTCCAGAGAATAGATAGCGTAATCACTTAATTCCTTCTCAACCTGTTTTGATGTTTCTGGTTCAGAGGAGAATGTAAATAATTGAAATGCTAAAACAATTGCAATAAATGCACTAGAAATTGATAATAACTTTGTATAAAAATTCGCTCTCATAATCCGGCCCTTTCCTTTATTTAATGGAGGTTTCAAAAATATATTATCACAATTAAGAAACCAAAAACTATACCATTAAAATTCTTTTGAGATAGTACGCTTATCTAATGAAAATGTTTGCCCCAAGACTAAAAAAAAATGATTGGTCAAAACATTCTTGCTATTTATTGCCCTATTAAGATATTGTTAGTAAGTTGTCTGTAATAATTGTTTTAAGCGATGTGATTTGTTTCATGTGTTCGTTTGAGAGTTTAAGTTTAAAAAATGAGTAAAATATTAAATTGCGAGCAAGTTGCAATGTCATCTTTTGAGGCTACTGTAGTATTTGACAGAAATACTAAAAAGGTAGTTTATATGAATAATCGTGCAAGGCAATTATTTAATCTTAATGAAATTCCCTTAGACGAAATTAGAGTACGTAACTTTTGTAGTAGAGCTGATCGCTTCAATGAAAAAGCTGCCATTGAACTTTTTGCATCAATTAATAATAATTTTTCTCAAAAATATGATTGGCCCGTTCGTTTGGGTAGTATTCGTTGGTTATCAGCTTTTATTAGTAGCTATATCGAAAATGAGAATGAGTTTATAGTCGTAACATACAGAGATAATACAGAGGAGAAGGAAAGTTTGATGAAGCTCGATAGTATAATTGGCTTCAGAGATATGTTAGATAATCTGCTTTCATATAACACTATCGTCGCTGCTGATAAAATACCTTGGTTAATAGATAATTCGCTTGCCATGGTTGGTAATTTCTTTCATTGTGATCGAAGTTATGTGTTTCAATATTCTGAAGATTTAAGACTTCATTCCAATATTAATGAGTGGTGCGCACATGGAGTAGAACCCTATATTAATGAATTGCAGAATATTCCCAGCAATAAGTTTGCTTATTTATCCAGACATCTTTTAAATAAAGAAATTGTTTGCCTTAATGATGTAAGTGAACTGCCTGATGAAGCAAAAAATGAAAGGGAGGAATTTGCGAAAGAAGGAATTCAATCCATATTGCTAATACCATTTATTGAAGGAGAAGAAGTAATTGGTTTTGTGGGTTTAGATCATGTTAGAACTTCAAAAATCTGGACAGCAGTAGAAATTTCGAACCTGAAATTGCTTGCCAGGGCATTTGCTAATATGCTTTTACGTCAAAGAAAGGAAAGGAGGATTAAGGAACAAGAGGAGATGTATAAAACATGGTTTATGGCAGCCAATGATTCCATTGCAATTTTTAAGCATGGCGTATGTATTGATGCAAATCCCAAGTTACTCAAAGATCTGAATTGTTCACGGGATTATTTAGTGAATAAAAGTTTAGTTGAACTTTCAGCTACAACCCAGTCTAATGAGAAATCACCAACCTATATTAATGTATATCATCAGAATGCATTGGAAGGAGCTCCACAATTTTTCGAATGGATTTTAAGGAGGCAGGATGGAAGTGATTTTGAAGTTGAAATTAGTTTAAATCGTTTTTCGGATAAAGGAACGGCGCATACCATTGCAATATTTCGAGATATTTCCGGGCATAACCAGCTTGTTAGTAATATTCTTGCTTCTGATTCGAATGATATTTCCTTAGAAGTTCAAAAGAAAAGGTTGAATGAGGGTGAATTATCGATACTTGAATTATTCGACATTGACCAACTACAAAAACTACAGGATGCTTTTTCATTTGCAACAGGTATTTCATCATTAATTACAGATACCAAGGGAAATCCAATAACGAAAATGTCTTTCTCGAACGAGATATGTAAGAAAGTACGAAGTACAGAAGAAGGAGATAAGATGTGTCAGCAAAGTGGACGTGAACTTGGGCAAATGGCAGCAGAACAACTTAAACCGGTATCGAAATCCTGTAGTTCATGTGGATTTATTGATGCTGCTGCTCCTATTATAATTGACGGACATCACCTGGGTAATTGGGCTATAGGACAAGTCAGACCGAAAGAATTAAAGATTGAGAATGTTAAAAAATATACCCGCCAATTGGGTATAACAGATCAATTTATTGAAAAGGAATTTGCCAACCTGGTTGAGGTGACTCCTCTGCAATTTGATCGTACATTAAAGTTGCTGAATGTTCTCAGCAAGGAGTTATCGATACTAGGATACAATAATTTAAAGCTTGCCAAGTCAATTCAAAATCATGTAGCGTTAGAGAAAAAGCTTAGAATGGCAAAGCAAAAAGCAGAAGAAAGTGATCGTTTAAAATCAGCATTTTTAGCGAATCTATCACATGAAATAAGGACTCCAATGAATGGTATTGTTGGTTTTACGGAGTTATTGCAGTATGAAGGTCTGACACCTGATGACCGAAAAGAATATATTCGTTTGATTCATCAAAGTTCGCGTCAGTTGTTGAATATTATTAATGATATTATAGATATCTCTAAGATTGAATCTGGTCAGATTGAAGTTCACTCAGGCTTTTTCGATCTGAATGCTGTTTTTATTAGTCTCGAATCATTATTTATGCCCAATGCCGAAGCAAAGAAAATAAAGCTGCAATTTATAAATGATGAAAGTGATGAGATGGAGGTGTTTTCTGATGAGGTTAAGTTTCGGCAGGTGTTGACGAACCTGATTTCGAATGCAATAAAATTCACTACTATTGGGCATGTCGAGTTTGGTTATGAGAGTCTTGAGAATAATAAGGTTCGTATTTTTGTGAGAGATTCAGGAGTAGGAATCGATGCGGATAATGTGGATTTTATTTTCGACCGTTTCTGGCAAGCCAAAGATGCAGATGTTAAGAAGGGTGGAACAGGACTTGGATTGGCTATCACTAAAGCATATGTTGAACTTTTAGGCGGTCATATTCATGTTGAATCAAAAGTTGATGAGGGTACCGAATTCAGTTTTGTTATACCTCGCGTTTTAAGCTAAAAAAAGAGAAGCCCAATGACTTCTCTCTTCTTATTAATATTATTTGGTTCTTCTTAAACAATACCAGAGAAACCCATAAAGGCCATTGCAAGTAACCCGGCAACAATTAAGGCGATTGGTGTGCCTTTCATGCCTTTAGGTACATCCATTAAATCCAGCTGCTCACGAATTCCGGCAAAAGTAATCAATGCCAAACCAAAACCAAGAGCAGTTGAAGCTGAGAATACAACAGCGTGAACTAAATCATAGTCTTTCTGAATGGTCATAATTGCAACACCTAATATTGCACAGTTTGTTGTTATTAAAGGTAGAAATACTCCTAGTGCCTGATATAATGGAGGACTTACTTTTTTTAGGATGATTTCTACTAACTGTACTAATGCAGCAATTACTAAAATAAATGAGATGGTTTGAAGGTATCCAACCCCAAATTTATCCAATACATATTTCTGTAATATATAAGTTACAACAGTAGCAATAACCATTACAAAGGTTACCGCACCCGTCATACCTACACCCGTTGATATCTTTTTTGAAACACCCAGGAATGGACAAATTCCAAGGAATTGGCTCAATACAATGTTATTAACAAAGATGGCCGAAATCATTAACAATACAAATTCCATAATCTATCCTCCTAAGCTGTTTTTTTAACACGATTAATAAAGGCGATCAGGTATCCTAAAGCAATAAATGCTCCCGGAGCCAACACAAATACCAACATACCATAGTCTTCAGGGTAGATGGATACACCAAACATTTTACCACTGCCTAATAGCTCACGTACAGAACCTAAAATGGTTAAAGCCATTGCAAAACCAAGTCCCATTCCCAAACCATCAATAATAGATGAGATTGGATTGTTCTTGGAAGCAAATGATTCAGCACGACCTAGAACAATACAGTTAACCACAATAAGCGGAATAAACAATCCCAGTGATTCGAATAATGCAGGAACATAAGCTTCCATGGCCATTTGAACTACTGTTACAAAGGTTGCGATTACCACAATGAAAGCAGGTATACGAACTTTGTCAGGAATTAAATTCTTGATTAACGATATCACTAGGTTAGACATCACCAATACAAAGGTAGTGGCTAGTCCCATCCCTAATCCGTTAGAAGCCGAAGAGGTTACTCCCAATGTCGGACACATACCTAGTAGTAAGGTAAATACGGCATTTTCTTTGAAGAAACCTTTTGAGAAATTACTCCACTGATTCATTGTTACCTCCTTCCTCAACCGCTGGAGCCGAATCAGCCTTAGGGTTGTTATTGTTTTGGTTATATGTTTCGTAAGCCACACGCACTGCATCTAAGAAGGCACGCGAACTGATGGTTGCAGCTGTAATTGCATCTACTTCACCACCATCTTTACTGACTGTTAAGTTATTTTTACCCGGATGTTTTGAGATAACACTTTGGCTACCTTTATCTGTCTTAAACCATTTATCCATCTTGGTTCCCAAGCCAGGAGTTTCTGCATGTTCCAATACCTGGTAATTAATGATGGTACCATCAGGTTTAAAACCTATCATTAATCGAACATTTCCGCCAAATCCTTTATTAGTCATGGTTTCGATGGCTGTACCAACCAATTCTCCATCTTTTTTGGCAGGAAAGAATTTTAGTGTAAAGCCTTCTTTTGATGTGGCTTCATATACCTCTTCACCTGGATTATTATTGAATTCCGGAACTACTTGTTTGATAGCTGCTTGCTGTTTAGCTAATTTAGCAGCTGCAATAGGCTCTTTCGTTAATTCGTACATCGAACCCAACGAGGCCCCTGCTATACCTGTAATGACCAGCAGGGTAAGAACCATGTTTTTTAGAGTTGATTCTGTTTTTGCCATGATTATTTATTTACCTGCTGTTTTTACTACCTCACCAAAACGTTTTGGTTTGATGTATTTATCAATTAACGGTACGAATCCGTTCATAATTAGAATCGCAAATGATACACCCTCAGGATAGGCTCCGAAAACACGAATGATAACGGTTATAAACCCTATTCCAATACCGAAAATTATCATTCCTTTCTTCGACATGGGAGAACTAACATAATCGGTTGCCATAAAAATTGCTCCCAGCATCACTCCACCAGTAAGTATGTGAAACAAAGGTCCAGCATAAGCTTCTGGATTCGCCAGATGCATTAAGCCTGAGAAAACAAAGATGGTACCAATCACCGAAACAGGAATGTGCCAGGTAATGATTTTTCGAATCAGCATAAATATCAATCCAACCAAAAGTGCAACTGCTGCTATTTCACCTGCTGAACCACCCATATTTCCAACAAATAGTTCGGTAACAGAAGGAATTTTAGACATTAATGTGCTGACAGATTCACCATTGGCCAATCCTTCTTTCATAATTGAAAGCGGAGTTGCTCCCGTAGTGGCATCTAAATAGCTTGTTAAATTCTTACTTTGCTCGGGCCACGATGTCATTTGAACCGGAAAAGAAATCAATAAAAATACACGACCTACCAAAGCCGGGTTAAAAATATTGTTACCTAATCCACCAAAAGACATTTTACCAATACCGATGGCAACCAAACTACCAATGATAATAATCCATATAGGCATGTTGGTTGGTAAGTTAAAAGCTAAAAGCAGTCCGGTTAAAGCTGCTGAACCATCAATAATTGATGGTTGAGTTTTTAATAAAAACTTTTGAATAGCCCACTCAAAAAATACACATGAAATCACAGCTGCCAGCGTCACAATCAATGCGCCTAACCCAAAATAATAGAGCGAGGCTGCCAGCGCCGGAAGCAAGGCTAAAATCACCCCGTACATGTTTTTCTTCACAGAGTCGCCACTGTGTACATGCGGTGAAGGTGATACGGTTAACGTGTTCATATTAGTATGTTATTATTCGTTCTACTTATTTAGTTCTGCTTCGCATGATTTGACCAACTTTGCCTTTACCTAAGCGAATGTAATCGAGCAATGGTCGGCTGGCAGGGCAGGTGAAACTGCATGATCCGCATTCGATGCAGTCCATGATTTTTTCCTCCTCAGCTCTGTCCCATATAGCTTTATCTGAAACAGTCATCAACAAATATGGAGATAAGCCCATTGGACATACAGAAACACATTTGCTGCATCGGATACAGTTTTCAATTGGTTTGCGGGTAGCAATTTTTTCAGGCATTATTAATATACCTGAACTTCCTTTGGTAACAGGTACGTCAATCGAAGTAAGTGCCTTTCCCATCATTGGTCCGCCACCAATTACTTTACCAGTGTCTTCAGGTAGTCCACCAGCAGCTTCAATTAGTTGCGAGATGGGTGTACCTACCCGTGTCATAAAATTAGAAGGCTTGGTAACTGATTTGCCTGTTACTGTAACCACCCTTTCAAACAAAGGCTTGTTTTTCTGAATAGCTTCGTAAACAGCGTAGGTTGTGCCAACATTCTGCACCACGGCACCAACCTCAATAGGCAATTTACCAGAAGGTACCTGACGTTTAATACAGGCATCTATCAATTGTTTTTCTCCTCCCTGAGGATATTGAACTTTTAATGATTCAACTGTAATGCCATTATATTTTTTTGCCAGTTCGCTCATGTGAGCAATGGCGTCTGGTTTGTTATTTTCAATGCCGATAACTGCTTTGTCAACTCCTAAAGCCGTCATCAGAATTTGAGTTCCTACCATTATCTCTTCACCTTTTTGCATCATCAACTGATGGTCGGCAGTAAGATAAGGTTCACACTCAACTGCATTTAAAATCAGAATATCACATTTTTTACCCGGAGGTACGGAAAGCTTAACATGAGCCGGGAAGGTTGCACCTCCCAAACCAACTATTCCTGCCTCTCCAATCTTTTTAACGATTTCTTCAGGAGATAATGAGATTTCTGTAATTAGTTTATCAGAACGATTAATGGTTTCATCCCATTCATCGCCTTCAACATTAATGATGATAGCCTTACGCTTGTATCCACTGGCATCAAGTATGTCATCAATTTTAAGTACTTTCCCTGATACAGGAGAATGAATATTGGCTGATACAAATCCGGTTGATTTGGCTATTAATTGACCGACCTTTACCTCGTCGCCTTTTTTTACCACGGGTTCGGACGGTGCTCCGATATGTTGAGCAATAGGAACCGAAACTTGTTCGGGGACGGGCAAGACTTCAATCTTTTTACCGGCTGAGAATTTATTTTCTTCCGGATGAACCCCTCCAAGTGAGAATGTTTTTAACATTGGTCCTCCTATTTTATTTTTGTTTTCAATGACTTTAATTATCTCTATTCAGCTGCTTCTGCAGTTTCTACCTTTGGCTTCTTAGGTGGAAAATTCAGTTCAGTAATGGCATTGGTAGGACAAACATCCACACACTTGCGACATAACTTACATTTTTCGTAATCGATGTATGCAAGATTATTTTCCAGGGTAATTGCTTCGAACGGACATGTTTTAACACATTTTCCGCACCCAATACAAGCTGCAGAACAAGCTTTTTTAGCTGGTGCTCCTTTGTCTTTATTAACACATGATACATAGATGCGTCGACTCTTAGGCCCTTTTTTACGCAATTCAATAATGTTTTTAGGACAAGCTGTAACACATGCTCCACACGATACACAGTTGTCTTCGATAATAACCGGCAATCCTGTTTTTTCATCCATGTACATGGCATTAAAGTTACAGGCATCCACACATTCGCCCAAGCCTAAACAACCATACGAGCAGCCAGTTTCACCTCCGTACAACGACGAAGCGATGGTACATGATGAAGCTCCGTCGTATTTCGAAGTCTTCGGACGATTGTCGCAAGTTCCGTTACATCGAACAACAGCTACCATTGGTGCAGCAGCAGCAACTTCTTTTCCTAAAATACCGGCAGCAGCACTCATAGTATCAGCTCCACCAACCGGACAATTAAGATTCGAAATGTCATCGGCCTTTACCAATGCTTCAGCAAAAGCTCTACAGCCCGGAAATCCGCATCCACCACAATTGGCAGCGGGCAAAACCTCTTCAACCTGGTCAATCCTGGGATCTTCAAAAACCTTGAATTTTTGAGCCACAAAGTATAGTATTATGGCCGACAAAGTTCCTAATGCACCAAGTGAGATTATAGTTATCAGAACAACATTCATATCTAGTTGATTTGATGTTTTATTGTAAATGAAAATGTTCGTTCAAGTTTGTTCCTCATAAAATAGATAATTGCAAAATAAGGAACCAAAATCAGGAGAGAAGAAATGCCAGCTAACAATTCGTTATTGGTAACATAAAAAACGATTATTAAGGTGGCTAATATCAGTACAAGTGGAAAAACGTAGGCCAGCAAAACTGCTTTAGGAGCAAGAGATTTCTTGCCCAGTAGCATTACCTTTTGACCTACTGATATATTACTTATAGTTTGATAAACGTCGATTAGTTTGTCCTGAAGATCAGCTGTGGTGCATGCACCTTTAGCATGACAGGAAGCGCAGGCGCTTTCATTAACTATTCGAACCTTAATATGTTGATGATTAGCTTCTTCAACAATTCCTTCGTGCTCTATGTAATCCAATTCTGACATGATAACCCTGAATTCGTAGCGCCACAAATGTAATAATGTAAAGGTTTTCTTTTAAATCAGTTAGGGTATTTGTATTTAGAATGAATAAAAATAAGGTGATTTACTTACAGTTAAATAGCTATTAGATAGAATACTATAGGTAAAAAGTGTTTAACTAATTGGTGTTCTTAGTATTATAAAGAAAAAAATCTCTAATTAAATAAAGAAAAAATTAGCTAATTAAACTCCAATTTAATTTTTCTCTTGATAACTTGGTTAACTGTCTGTTAAGAATACCATGTTCCTCCTTTTCAAGAAATGGATCCTCATTTAAAATTGCTTCAGCAACCTGACGGGCGAATTGAAGTATCTGACCATCTTTACCAAGGTTGGCAATTTTTAATGAAAAAGGTAAGCCTGATTGCTGAGTACCTTCTAAATCACCTGGTCCCCGTAGTTTTAAATCTGCTTCAGCTATTTCAAAACCATCTGTAGATCGGGTCATAATATCCATCCTTTTCCGGGTGTCTTCCGATAACTTATAGCTTGTCATTAGAATACAAAAGCTTTGTTCAGCTCCTCGACCCACTCTTCCTCTTAACTGGTGAAGTTGCGAAAGACCAAATCTTTCAGCACTTTCAATCACCATAACGGAAGCATTGGGTACATTTACTCCTACCTCAATAACGGTTGTAGAAACCAAAATCTGCGATTGACCTGAAGAAAACGATTGCATGGCTTCATCTTTCTCTGCAGGCTTCATCTTTCCATGTACCATGCTTACCTTATAGTCGGTAAAAATCCGTTGCATGTATTCATAACCTTCTGCAAGGTTTTTAAAATCCATTTTTTCAGATTCTTCAATTAATGGATAGACAACGTATACCTGTCGGCCTTTATCGAGCTCGCCTTTTATGAATTTATTCAGATTATTTCTTCTGTTATGGAAGTAATGAGCTGTTTCAATAGGCTTTCGGCCCGGCGGTAGCTCATCAATTACTGAGACATCCAGGTCACCATAAATTGTCATGGCAAGCGTTCTGGGAATTGGGGTAGCTGTCATGACCAGTATATGTGGCGGCTGATGGTTCTTTTTCCAAAGTTTGGCGCGCTGTGCAACACCAAATCGATGTTGCTCGTCAATTACAACCAAACCCAGGTTATTAAAAGTTACTTTGTCTTCCAGAAGAGCATGCGTACCAATCAAGATTTGTAATTTGCCGGATGTGAGTTCTGCATCAATGCGGTTTCGTTCTTTCTTTTTAGTCGATCCTGTTAAAAGAGCGCAGGTCACGTTTAAACCTTCAAGCATTTCCGAAATAGTTTCGAAATGTTGTGTTGCCAGTATTTCGGTAGGAGCCATCAGGCATGCCTGAAAATTATTGTCTAAAGCAATTAACATGACCATTAAGGCAACCAGTGTTTTACCTGAACCAACATCGCCTTGTAGTAACCGGTTCATTTGCTTTCCCGAACCCATATCGCGTCGTATTTCTTTAATGACCCGTTTTTGTGAATTCGTAAGTTCAAATGGTAGTTTCTGTTCGTAAAAAGAATGCAGGTAATCTCCAACTCTTGAAAAGTTGTGACCAATAATGTTTTTACCGCGTTGGTTTCGTTGTTTCAATATATTGAGCTGGATATAAAACAACTCTTCAAATTTTAGCCTGAATTGAGCCTTTTCTAATATTTGGGTATTGGGTGGAAAATGAACAATTTTAAGGCTCTCGTGTAAATTTAGTAGCTTATATTTTTGAATTAGAAATGCTGGTAATGTCTCAGGTATTTTACCTTGAAAGGATAAAAAGATGTTTTGCTGAAGTTTTTGAATGGCTTTCGAATTTAAAAAGCCTTTCTTCATTTTTTCGGTTGTATTATAAAATCCCTGCAAAGCAGCCGCAATTTTATACTGACCGTTTTCAACTTTATCCATCTCGGGATGCACAATGTTTATTTGTCCATTAAATGCAGTTGGCTTTCCAAAAATGATATATTCGGCATTAAGGTTGATGTTTTCTTTTACATACTTCTGTCCTTTAAACCATACCAACTCAATAACACCGGTTCCATCAGAAAACATGGCTGTTAATCGACTTTGTCTACCAGTTCCAACTGTTTTTAAGGAGGTAAAACGGCCTTTCACCTGAATGTAAGCTAACTTGGAATTGATATCCCGAATGGAATAAAACTTGCTTCTGTCAACATATTTATATGGGAAATAGTATAACAGATCCTCATATGAAGCAACCTTAAGCTCTTTTTGTAAAAGCTCTGCTTTCTTTGGACCAACTCCCGGAAGATATGTGATATTTAGTGCCGCCAATTCAGACATGCAGCAAAAATAATAAAAAACCGACCATTTATTTTTATATCACGAAGAAGTAAAAAAAAGAGGCGCTTATTTACAAAAGCACCTCGTATGAAATTAGTGTTAGCTAATATTTATAAGTCAGGAATAGAGTCGATAAAATTCCATCCATGTTCATCTATACCATTATTGTAAGTAATAGCACATAAACAGTTAAATAAGGAAATCAATTATAAGTTGAAAATTTAAATGCTTAGTAAGCAATAATGCCTGAGAGTTAAAATGTAAACATAATTGTGTATGTAATACATAATGATAAATATAATAATGTAGATAAATAGGAAATAGTCTAATAGTCAATTATCAAATTAGTTATAGTCATAAATAAAAATGGATCCTGAAATTATATAAATGCTGATTAAAAAGAGTTTAGACTGGATTTTTAAAAAATTTGGTGGTAATTTGATTGGAACAAACTACTTTAATTATGGCTCTTAATGTTTCTATCATATACACCCATCAAATGTGGGGTGATGCATTATATGCTCTTATAAATGCAAAAAAGGACTTAAGGGTTTCTAAGGTTTTTCATCATAGTAAAATAAATACTTGGGTAAATAGTCATGATTCAATATATTTATTGGAAGGAACCTATCCGGATGCAAAGACACTATGTAGTGTGAGATTGTTGAAAAACAAAGAAGGTAAAGTAATTTTGTTAGGATATTTAATAGATAATGAGTTTGTTGAGTTATTACTTAGTGAAGGGCTGGATGCATTCGTTCTAAAGACCTGTTGTAAGGATAGTTTGTTTGAAGCCATAAATAAAGTAAATAATGGATTTAAATATTTTTGTGGCCCAATAACTGAATTATTAACTAAAAAGCTTCATCAAAAAAATACAAAACCATTGTTAACAGAGCGAGAGAAGGATGTTTTGGTAGAATTGGTTTGTATGAAAAGATCAAAAGAAATTGCCGAGAAACTCAATATTAGTGAGGCAACTGTTAGAACTCACCGAAAAAATATAATGTATAAGTTCGGAACTAAAAACTACATCGGATTAATACGGTATGCATGCAGGGAGGGTATTCTGGATTCGCCTGGTGAAAAATTCTGTGTTGGGTGTAAAAGAATGAAATGTGAATCTGCACTTATTGGGTAGTTACAATCAACAAAATACTTAGTCTGATTCAATTTACTGCGTATTGAAGGCTATTCATGGACCAATTAAATTTATAGTTAATTACGGTTTACTTCAATTTTAGATGATTGCTGTTTGTAATTCAATCAATAGTAATTAAGATAAATAGAATAAACTAAAACACCTTGCTAATTTAAATTTGTTGGTCATGAAGAAAACGGGATTTATTATTTGGTTAATGTTTCTTGCTGCGGCTTTTGTTGGCTGTGAAAAGTGGGGAGAAGGAATGAATAGTCTGGAGGGTGATCGCCCATCTGATGTTGGTCCGGAATATGGTCAGAGAGGTAATAAAGGATCTACTGATTTAGGTACTTTGTATGGTGATTTATATTTCATTTTACGAAATGAAGATGGAGCACCAATTTATAGATCAGGCTTTGTTCAACCATTGGCATACATTAATGGTGAACCATATACCTATGAACTTAATGATGAACTTCTTCAGTTTGTGTGTGTAATTGATCCTGAAGAGGGTGAGATTATACCTAATTTATTTGCAGATCTATTGGGTATCGAACACTCAACTCCAGCAGATGATGGTAATATTTATGGTCCAATGGAAGTTGATTTTGGCAGGACTAGTATCTTTAGGGCACCTCAAAGTGTATTGGATCAGGCTTTTGAAGAGGCTTTGTTGGGTTTGTCCGAAGTAGAAGAAAGTTCTCTGCAAGTAGATTTCTGTGGCCGGTTATTTGGTATTCGTCCCGATGGTACTGAAAAAACAATTGATTCTCCTCGCGAGAACATGGCTATTTATCAAAATTTGATGATGAAAGGTGGTTACAGTGGAATTATTGATCACTGTCTAGCAAAAGGATACCAGAATTTATACAATTTCTTTTCTAATTGGCAGTATAGTTATCTTAAATGTGCAGCCGGTTGTATTTCTGCAGCCAATGATAAAACAGGAACAGTAAATGTTAATAAGTTGGAATATTTAAATGGATTCAAATCCATTATAGGACCGACCTTCATAGAAGATGATTTAAATAATAAATATGCCGATTATACAGCATTTAACTATAACAGAGAAGATTTTTGGAAGGATGTTAAGATAGGATTTCTTGTGTGGAATGGAGAATATAGTTCAGAACCATTAGCCGTGTTTAGTGTGTTGGATCTTTTTGATTTTGGTGTTGATATGGGTTATGGCGAGGCTCCTTCATTTACCATCAGGTCGGATCATAAGTGGGCGAAGTACGAAAATGTTGGAGGATTTGCTCAATTTGCTGATGATTGTAATCAGGTATTGGAGTATGTACATGAAGATAGTAATATAGTTTGGGTACGTTGATTACCAAACCAGCCTTGATCTCAGTAATCATACTTTTAACCAGCCATTATACGATGGCTGGTATTTTTAAGTTATTATGAAACTATCTTTTATTATAATTGCTATTTGCATCATGTATGGTGTTAGCCATGCACAAAATGATGCTGTTAAAAATAGTGATATTCAAAAATATAAACTCTTAAATTTTGCATCAGAGAAATCAAAAAGTTTCATAGATAAAAACAATAGAGCCCAATTACTGGCTAAAAAGTATGGATTAAACATTATTGAGCCAACCCGCAATGGAGGAGTTATCATTCTTCAATATTTTATCAATGGGAAACCTGTTTATTTCAATACTGATAATATTAATGCTTCAAATACTGTTTCAGCTAATCTTTTATGGCCTGATGTCGATTCAGCGTTTTCATTAAATGGTAATCTGATTGAGGTTGGTTTATGGGATGGTGGAAAGGTTTATCAGGAACATCAGGAATTTGTAGTAAACCCAGAAAAAATCTGGCAAAGAGATAATCCTTCATTTTCATTGAATCATTCAACCCATGTTGCTGGAACTATTAAAGCAGCTGGAGTTGATTCACTGAGTAAGGGAATTGCATCAGATGCTAAAATATTGGCTTATGATTTTAACAATAATATTTCAGAAATGGCAGTAGCGGCATCTGAGAATTTATTGTTGTCAAACCATTCATATGGGAAAATCTGCGGATGGAGCTATAATGCATCAAACGAATATTGGTTTTGGTATGGAGATGTCTCTTTGGATCAGGATAAGGATGTTGATTTTGGGTATTACGATTCCATTTGTTGGGATTTAGATTATATCACATACAATGCGCCAAATTTTCTTATTGTAAAATCAGCGGGTAATGATAGAGGTGAGGGGCCTTCGGAGCAACCGCTTACTCATTATGACTGGAATGATGGCTGGGTGAAAGAAAATGATACTCATGCTATTGATGGAGGAGAGTCGGGATATCAAACGGTTAGTTCAATGGCCGTTTCAAAGAACTCACTTGTTGTTGGTGCGGTTAATGATTTGCCTAATGGTTATACGGATGCGGAGTCGGTTGATATTGAATTGTATAGTTCATGGGGGCCAACTTCTGATGGAAGAATTAAACCCGATGTTGTGGCTAATGGTTCGGGAGTTTATTCCTGTATTGCAAGTGGTGAATCGGATTATATATCATATTCCGGAACTTCAATGGCCGCTGCCAATGCGACAGGAGTAATCGCTTTGTTACTGCAATTACAACAACAATTACAACCAGAAATATATCTCAGGTCATCAACTGTTAAGGGGCTATTAATTCAAACTGCAGATGAATGCGGTGAGAGTGATGGTCCGGATTACAAATATGGCTATGGATTGATAAATGCATTTAAGGCAGCAAACTTATTAAAAAAGAATGTTGATTCTGGTGGTGAAATGATCACTGAGGATTTGGTAATAAGTGATGATTGTAATATTTATCAGATTGAAGTTGGAGAAAATACTGAACAATTAAAAATTACTCTTTGCTGGACAGATCTTCCTGGTACTGTTGATAACCAGTTAGAAGAAAATGTTACTCCCAATCTGGTTAATGATTTGGATGTAACACTGGCAGATGATCAGGGCAATATTTATTATCCTTGGATACTGGACCCATTAAATCCTGATGGAGCAGCTATTCATGGAGTTAACTATCTTGATAATGTCGAACAAATTGTTTTAAATAATCCTTTACCGGGAGTATATCAGATAAAGGTGAATGGAGCAAAGATTTCGGCAGGCTCCAGTCAATCATTTAGTTTAATTTGTGATGGTCAGGTGGTAAATAGTGGAATACAGCCACCCAAAAATCTGGGTTATCGATTGGAAGAAGGAGCAATGAAACTGATCTGGAATGCCCCGGATATTAAACCGGTTAATTATAAGATCTATCTGAATCATCAATATTTTAACCAATGTGAGGATACTTGCTTTATAATTGCTGATTTACAAGACGGGATAGACTATCAATTATTTATTACTGCTAATTATTTAAAAGAAAAGATACAGGAAAGTCTTCCTAGTAATACAATCAATGTGTCAATTACAGAAGAAAAATACATTCCTTATTTAACAACTTTTGATGAAGGAAAGGAAGGATGGATTATCAAGGAAGAAAAAACTGGATGGAGATGGGGCAACAGAGATTCATTAACATCATACTATTTACGTTTTGATGAAAATGAAACCCCCTTTTTATGGATTGATTCCGGAATAATGTCTGGTAGTATTCATGTTAGTGATAAAGCTATATCACCTCCTGTAGATTTGTCTAATGTGGAAAATATTAGACTTTCATTTGATTATATTTTGATGACAGAGACATACGGAGTGATAGATGATTTGTTTGTATTATGCAGACAGGCTGGAGATGAAAATTGGACAACAATAGCAGAATTGGGGCAAAGCTCAAAATGGAAATCTTATGAACTCACGATTCCACCTGAATTTGCCAAATCGAATATTCAGATTGCATTTTATTACGATGATTATTATCAAAGGGGTATGGGGGCTGCTATCGATAATATAAATCTGGTTGCCGATATTGTTACAGACATTGTGAACAATGAAGATAAACCAGAGATTCGTATATATAATAACATGATTGAGTTGAATTCAATAGATGTAAACACAACAAATTTTAACTGGTCTGTTTATGATCTTTTGGGCCGAAAGATTCAAGAAGGAAACGGAAATTTATTAGAAGGAAGAGCTATATTTCATATTGGCAACCGGAAAAAACAGGTTGTGATTTTAAGACTTCAGTTCGGAGGTCAAATGTATTTTTATAAATTATTGCTACAATAAAAGCCACTAATACAGCTTGTTTGCCCGCCCTGATATTAAAATGGGATCATTATGAAACAAGCTGCATTAGTGGATTCTGTTAAATTTATTTTTTCAATAGTAATTTTTTGTATGCTAATTCATCAATGTAAATTTCCTGTTTTAAAGGATTGCGTTTGTTTTTTATTATTTTATAAATATGAAAAACAATGAGTAGAACATTGCTTAACAAAGCAAGGAAACTGACTGCCCATAATGCTGTAGTGCTGTGTGATGATTTAACTGCAAAAACAGAGCTGTCAGAGAATGCCGGAAAACTCATAGTAAACATCATCCAAATTGCCAATGTTTGTGCACGATGTTGTAACCAGGCTCCTTTACCCATTAAGAACGCTGGTATAGTGCAAGAAATTAGTAAGCCAGCACCTGCATAATAGGCATGATCTGATACGCAATTGTATACATACGCAAAATTCCAGATGTCGTAAGAAATAATCCACCACCATAACATATCAGGCCAAATCATGTCTTTATATTTTTTGCCTTTTGTTATAAATATTCCCATCCAACCAGAAATAGCAAGGATATTTAAAATTCCGGCAATTCCATTCATAATATTCCAAGATCCACCTTGCATAACAATATTATTAATTTCAGTGCCAAAATTGTCTCCACTGTACAAGGCATAAACTTCAAAATCGCGAATAACTGCTTCTAGTATATTAACCGAAAGAATAATTGGTGGGAATAGCAGCAAATACTTATTCTTAGATGCTTTTGCGTTGTATCGTAAATACATAAATCCTAAAACACCAGCTAGGGAAGAATATACTTTAACCCAATGAAACCATGTGCCTGTGCTCGAATTGGCACCAGCTGTTTGGGGCCATATGAAAAGTGTAAGTGCAATGGGTACTGCAATATAAAATAAATATGATAGGGCTTTACTTGATCTCGTTACTTCATTGATAAGCATTAAACCCGCTACAACAGCAAACCACATTAGTCCTGACTGCCAAGAGATTGATTCGAATAGAAACATAAGCTATTATTTTTCTTTTTAGTTGTTTACCGACAAATGGTTAAGGAGGTGAGGCAAAAATAGGAAAAGCAGATTCCGTGAAAATTGAACTAGTTCAATTTCGTATTAAAATAGAAATTAAATATTGTTGGTAATTAATATTTTCTTTTTCACCTTGCACAGCCATTCGCCACTAACACCCACAAATTGTGCAATGTACTTATCTGGTATGCGCTCAAAAATTGCAGACATATTCTTCATTAGATAGATAAGAAAGTCTTCGGCAGAAAGGGATAGCCTCATGGCGGTGTACAAATACATATTGTGCAATGCGGTAGCTGTTATTTTATGATAGAACACAGCAAAGTCTGGATATTTTTGCGAGAGTTTCTCCAGATTATCTTTGTGGAAAGCAATTAATTTGCAATCTTCCAGTGCTTTTATTTCAAAGGTGCTTCCAATTTCATTAAAATAGCTTAATGGTGAAGATAAAAATTGGTAATAATGGTCAACATAAAAACTTAATACAGTTTCTTTACCATTCTCACTCTGAAAATAATGAATTAGGCTTCCTCTGTTTAAAAAATATCCATATCTGCAAACTTCACCCTGATGAATAAGGTGTTCGTTTTTTTTAATGTAAATATTTTCAGCACAATTTTTCAATTCCTCCCAAAAATCGGCTGAAAAAGAAACTTCTTTTTTTATTATTTTCTCTAGCTGTTCAAACATGAAATACCCCCTTTTAAACGCAGTGTCAATATTAAAATTGACAATATTGCATGAAATACGTAAAAAAGTAAATTTTGTTTTAGGTTATATATTTAATATGATTTCAAATGTTTTAAAATAGATTATTGTTTATTTATTCATCATTAAATGAAAATAAAATGCAGAATGTAAAGTTGTTTTATGGAGCTGTCAAAGGTCTTAATAATAGTTGTATATTGTGTTAATGTATAAGCTTCTATTATTTATTGTTTTCGGTGGGTTGTATACCGTAGTTGTGGCTCAGTATTCTAATAATGAGCTGGATACTTTGATTTCCAAAGAACAATATTCTGATGCTTTTGAGTTACTAAATCAAAAATATCAATCAGATTCACTGGAACTAATCCTTGCTCAATCAGCTTTCGCACTTGATTATTATGCATCAAGCTATTATCATCGGAGCTATGGATTTGTCAATTTACGTACGGGAGAGACTTTGGAAGAAATAAGGAAAAATGAACAATCTAATTCAACACAATGGTATATTCCGGTTGATACTTTATTAATGCAACAGATGGAGCTGCATCCTTCAGACTTCAGACTTCATTTGCAACTTGCCAAATACTATAATGCAGTTTTTCTTCAGTTTGGAGATCGCTGGGGTAGAAAGTCTGAATGGTTGTTGGATCAGAGTCAATATTACTTTGTTCAGGCATATAAAAATGGAGTTTATGATTATTACAGCCTGTATGCAATGGGCTATTTTAATACATTGACAGAGAATTATCATGAGGCACGTTATTGGTTTAATAAGTCTTTACTATTAAAAGAAGATGCCCTTACCCATTATAACCTCGCGGTATCATGTTTACTTGATGGAATGTTTTCTGAAGGTCTTACCTCGGCTGCAAGAGCATATGAAATGTATGAAGATTCATTAAAAAAAGGTGATGCAGCGCGCATTACTGGTATTTTGTACGGTAAACTGGAACAAAACGAGGAAGCTTTAACCTATTTTATTAAGGCTAATAATCTTTCGCCTGACTATAAGCCTAATCAGTTGTATCTTTTAAAATCATATCTTCATGCAAATCGCTTTGATGAAGCTACTACTATGGCTCAAGAACTTGTAGAACAAAATATTTATTCACCGGATCTGCTGCAGGAACTTTTGGATATGTTTAAACAGGAAGAGCAACAGGAAATGTTGAAAAGAATATTTGAAGAAAATTTGGAACAGGCAGATAATGATGCGGAAGCATGCGGTAATTTACTATTTCATATGGCAAAACTTGAATATGAAATGGGACATAAAGGGAAGACCAAGCGATTACTTAAGGAATCGAGAAACTATTTTTTAAAGGTTTTTGATGAAGGACATCAGGTTTTTCAGGCCATTGATCAGATGTTATATCATTTATAATAATAGTCCAAGGTATAATAGTGGAGTACTTACAAGGTAAATTTGCATTTAATAAATAAATTAAGTAGTTTGTGTTTTCTAACTGATTTATATATTGGCAATTAAGATGTAACTCTGCTGGTAAAGGATTTTATCTTTGAAATATCATTTTATTAAAAGGATAGTTTCTTTTACTTATAAGGTTTTTAGCTGCAAAATGTGGTTCTATCAATGATTTGATAAGAGAATCAGAAAAAATTAAGCTTTTTAAACAAATATTTGAATCAAGAGGTTCAATCTGTCAAATAAAATTATAGTTTTACAGACACGAAAATTTATGTGGCACAACGCTGCTGCGAGATTGCTTGCAACGGTAAGCAATAATAATCGAATCGTTAAGATTCGTTAATATCTGAGAGAGACACTTTTTTTGAATTTATAGCAATTCTTAAATTTTCCACTATGTTTCTCTCAGATTTTTGTTTTAGTCTTCATCAGTGTCAAATCCCGGTCTCTTAAATTGTCTGGCTTCAGGAAATAATTGCTCTAGTTCTGATCTGATTTCTGAAAGATTTCTTAATATATTTAAAATACTATCTTCTTTTTGAGGGATAGCATCCATAAGATTGTTCCAGGCCCAAATAGACTCATCAATACCTAATAAAGCAACTTTTGCCGATCCGTTACTGTCATATTTATCCATAGAAGATGAATCATTACTTTTTATAGGAATTAATGCCCTACTTATTTTTGTTGGTATAAACAACTGAAACCAGGTGATACTTTCAAAACAATGTTTAATTAAGTCCTGATCGGCAATTATGCGACTTTCGATTTCTCTTTGATTGGAATCAAGCCATCGTTTTACTTTTTCGGCATAAGATTCAGATTTTATTTCAAGAGAATGTTTTGTTGTATTGTCTTCGGCCTCAGCCTTAGATAATTCGTTTATGGTTTCAGAAGCATCTATGCCCCTCTTATCTAGTTCTTCTTCAATAAATTCGGTTGTAGCCTTAAGGATAACCATTAATTGATCATCTGAATCATCACCATTATTATTAGTAGCATTGTTTAATTCTTCATTAAGTGCATATGAACTACATTGTTTAGTGAATTTACAAATGTTGCATCTGCCATCGCAGTAATTATGAATACCGGTAATGAAAGACGAAGAATTGCTTTTGCGCATTAAGTCTTTGAAGCGGTCAATGTTTTTCCGCATTTCGGGAGTTGTTTCTTTGTCAAAATCAGGAGTCAAAGAATCAAAGTCGACTTCTCCTTTACAAAGAACATGGTCAGTATCTGCACTGTCCTTAAACTTATTGCATATGGAGCAATGCATTGGAAAAGGACAGTCTTCGTCATCAAACTTACAAGTCTCAATTTGTACAATACCTTGCTGACAATAAACATGCTTTGTGTCCCATTTGGCAGTGATAAATCCATACTTAACATCGTTAGATACATTTTCGGGAAATACAAATTCCCAATTGTAACTATGCAATAAATCTTCTATTATAGGTAAGATTATTTCAATTTGATCATTTGAAAGTTTATCCACTGAAGGGAATTGATATTTTTCAATTCCCGTTTTTTCTGAAATTTTTACAGGAGTACCATTAATATATTGATCCGCAAATTCATTGATGTAATCATCATCATCAATGTCGTGCTTACAATGATTGGATTTGTTAAAAGCTGAGTTAATTAGCTCAATTAATTGATTTATATAGTCATTCATCGACTTCACTATTGTCTTCTTGGTTATGGAACTAAAACAAGGTGAACTAATAAGTGTTTACCAAGTTTGAAAATAAGTTCGATTTAGTCGATAATTTCTATTAATGCTACGTCAAAAATGGTCAAAGCATATGGACCGATTCTTCCACCAGATCCTTTTTTACCCCAGCCTAATTCAGGAGGGATAAAAAATCGGTAGCGACTACCAACTGACATCATTTGTAGTCCTTCGGTGTATCCCTCAATTGTTTCGTTTAAGTTAAATTCTAATGGAGTAGCGTCTTTATACGTGTCATCCAATATCTTGCCACCCAATAACATTGCTCTTTGATGCACTTTAACGATGCTGTTGTGTGATGGTTTTGAACCATTTGAATCGATAATTATTTCGTATTGTAATCCGGATGATGTTTCGTAAATGCCTTGTTTGTTTTTGTTTTGAAGCAGAAAGTCTTCTGTTTTCTTTCTGTTTTGTCCACTTGATCCGCTATTGTGTTTCTTGCCTTTCCCTTTACTCATGCTATTATTTAAAAAGAACAAAGATATAGAATTCTCTAAATTGGGTTTTCTGCTGATCGGTTTAATTGTTATATTCGGAAAATTTTCGTTAATGAATTATTTTCTTTTTAAAAGTTATCTAAAATATTGGTTTCGTTCTCGTTATAGAAAAGGATATGGTTTGCATAGTCCGTTTGTTTTTACTTTGGTTCGCGAACTCATATATTGTAAACTGCCTTTCTACGCTTTTCCAAGAATGGATGCATTCAGAAAAAAATTAAAGGTTTCTCAGGCAACAATTGAAATGTGTGATTATGGTGCGGGCAGTACGGCTTTCTCATCTCAATCACGTAAAGTGTCTGATTTAGAAAAGAAATCATCCATTAACAAAAAATACGGGGAAATATTATTTCGTTTGGTAAACGAGTTTAAACCGCAAAATATAATTGAACTGGGAACCTCATTAGGCTTAAGTACCTGCTATTTGGCTATGCCTGATAGTAATTGCAAAGTATATTCTATTGAAGGTTGCGAAAATACAGCTAGCATTGCCAGAAAGAATCTGCAAGAAATTAAATGTTATGGAGTGGAGGTGATTAGCGGTCAATTTCAGGATGTATTACCAGGTATAGTAGCGTCATTAGAACAATTGGATTTTGTATTCTTTGATGGACATCATGAAAAGAATGCAACCATTGATTATTTTAACCAATGTCTTCTAAAAGCATGGAATAACACAGTCTTTGTTTTTGATGATATTCATTGGTCAAAAGGAATGGATGAAGCATGGGAAATTATTTACACTCATCCTTCGGTTACTGTTTCAATTGATTTATTTCAGATTGGAATTATTTTCTTTAGAAAAGAATGTAAAAAGCAACATTTTGTTGTAAAGTATTAATTCCTGACTTTGTTGTTCTTGTCAACAAAAAGTATATTTGGAATACCTAAAATTATGAGATGCAAAAACAAGTTATAGAAATCAATAACATTACAAAGTTCTACCATGTTGGAACTGAGACAGTAAAAGCACTTCAAGGTGTTTCCCTTTCAATAGATCGTGGTGAATATGTGGCTATTATGGGGCCTTCAGGTTCAGGAAAGTCAACTTTGATGAATATGATTGGAGCACTTGATACTCCAACAGGCGGGCAGTATATTTTAAATGGAACCGATGTTAGTCATCTAAGTGATGATAGTTTAGCTGAGATTAGAAATAAAGAAATTGGGTTCGTATTCCAGACATTTAATTTACTACCTCGATACACCGCTCTTGAAAATGCTATGTTACCTCTTATTTATGCAGGTGTCCCTAAACATGATCGTTTAAAAAGAGGAGAGGAGGTGATGGAGAAAGTTGGGCTAACAAATAGAATGTTGCATAAGCCTAATGAAATGTCTGGTGGTCAGCGACAAAGAGTTGCGGTTGCGAGAGCATTGGTAAATCATCCTTCAATTATTTTAGCTGATGAGCCAACTGGTAATCTGGATTCGAAAACTTCAGTAGATATTATGAATTTGTTTGATGAAATTCACGGAGCAGGTAATACCATTATATTAGTAACTCATGAGGAGGATATAGCCCAACATGCACATCGCATTATACGACTAAGAGACGGATTAATTGAATCTGATACAATTAATAAACCAGTCGAGCAATTAGCGTAGACATATTATTAAATGAAAAAAAGTGTTGTTTATACTAAAACCGGGGATAAAGGTTTGACCGGTTTAATTGGTGGTACCCGTGTGCCTAAAAATCATGCCCGATTAGAAGCTTATGGTACTATTGATGAATTAATGAGTTTTATTGGATTAATAAGATCATATGATATTCCTGATTCTGATAGTAAGACTTTAATTTCTGTTCAATCTAAACTTTTCACTATTGGAGCATATTTAGCTACAGATACATCTGTATCTGATATGAGGAGTAAATTAAAATACAGTGATGAACATATCGAGGAATTGGAATTGGAAATGGATCATCTCGAGAATAATTTACCACCATTAAAAAGTTTTCTTTTACCAGGAGGTCATCCTGTTGTCGGAAATTGCCATGTTGCTCGTACAGTTTGTCGCAGAGCAGAACGAAGAGTACTTGATGTTGCTGAGGAATTTGAATTAGATAATTGGGTTATCAGATATCTTAACAGACTGTCTGACTATTTGTTTGTTTTATCACGTCATTTGTCAAACTATTATGGCGTTGATGAAATTCCATGGCTGCCTGAGTTGTAAGAATAGATTTTTTTTTTATATTCGCACATAAGAAAAGAATAAAGTAACACAATATTATTAATGTTAAATTGAGTTGTTATGTATTGGACACTCGAATTAGCCTCTAAGTTAGAAGATGCGCCATGGCCGGCATCGAAAGATGAGTTGATCGATTTTGCAATTCGTTCAGGCGCCCCTCTTGAAGTTATTGAGAATCTTCAGGAAATAGAGGATGAAGGAGAAGTTTTTGAGAGTATTGAGGATATCTGGCCAGATTACCCAAGTAAGGAAGACTTTTTCTTTAATGAGGATGAATATTAAAGAGAGCAAAAAAGGGGCGATTGCCCCTTTTTTTATTTTGTTTATTCGTCTCCAAACTTATAATCATCATACACTTTTGTGACTTCGGTCATTTCAGGCAATCCGATTTTTCGGAATATGTCCATTTTATTCTTGGGCCTTATTTCATCCAGCCAGATGAATCCTTGTAATCGAACATCTTCAACTGGTAATATTAAAGGTGGATTCAGGTTTCCTGAAGGATCTCCTTTTAGCATAATACCAGAAATTGCTCTGTTTTTTAGATGAATTGTAAGACTACTGCTTTCGGCTCTGTTAACTCCAATTGTTAATTGGTCGTCCTTAGGATAGTAAACGGTTTGTCCATTTCCGTCAACGTCTATTTTATAAATGTCGTTATCTCGAAAATATCCCGTCATATTTCTTCCCTTTATCTGATTATAGAAAATACTGTCGTCGGGGGCTACAACAAAAGCAGAGTTAATAAGGTCAGCTTTGTACATAGCCTGATTGCGTGTGTAAAGCTTGATTGTTTGGGCAGTCATCTGGTTATTTTGTGCCCATAATATAGGTGTATTATAAAAGGTATTTGTTGAGTCTCTGAAATCATAAACCATAGAATCACAACGTCCCTGCATGTCTTTCCTGAAAAACTTCACATTATAATAGGCCTGGAGTATTTTACTAGTGTCCTGAGGTAAAGGAACCGCTTTCAAGGTATCGGCATGTAAAAACAAGGTGTCGGTCCTATAGATTTGCAGCAATTGAGCCATGTCGGTAGCTAAGGCATATTCAGTCTTTTCGTTGTAATATCCATAATCACCTTTTATAATAATATGGTTTGTTGTGTCGTGGAGTTCAAAATTGCTGAAAACTTCTCCCATACCATCATTTCGATCGTAGAAAATAGTGTCACCCAACAGTAATTGCTCTTTACCTTGAATGTAACTGTTTTTCTGAAGCTTTGCTTTATCGTGCATGGTGTCGTAATAACCATCTTCACTATATATTATATTGTCATCGCTAACAATAAATGTTGGTCCCAATATGCTTGATACTTCTGAGACCGTATTATATATAAGTGTGTCTGAAAAAATAGTATACTTAGGGTTGGTTACAACTACTGAATCTTTAAAATGTACTTCATTATAGTCGGGATAGTAATAACCCCAGTCACTAATTAAGTTGTTGTCTCCACTTAATACTTCTCCACCATTATAATAATAACCAATATTCTTAATGCGATCAAAGTCCATAAAATCGGTGTACAATATTATATCCTGTTTTTCCACCTTGACGTTTTGTCGCACTTTAGCCAGCCCGATAGATCCCACATAGGTTAGATAATCACCATATAAATGAATAGAATCGTTTTGTATAATGTGGATGTTATGATAGGCTTCAACGTAGTTAGAATCCTGATAAACATATGCGCTATCACAAAACATATGAGTGTTTTGGTGCTTGAGCTCAACATTACCAAGTAATAATCTAACATTGGGGCCAAGTTCTTTGCGGCCTTCTCCTTTGTTGGCATGCAACACTTGTACTTTTGACTTTTGTTGGCTAAACGAGAATTCAAACGAAGTTGTTAGTATAGCTAATAGTAAAAATGTCCTTAATGTCATTTTATGGCAATCTGTTTAATAGTTTTGCAAAGGTGCTAAAAAATCCGCGTTAATTTTAATATGAAATGCGGCTTGTATTGATAATTGTAAAGAACCTTTGCTCAAATAAGAACAATAAGTTGTATTAAACACGTAATGATATGCCAGAATAAATTAGGTTCTATTTCCATATTAACGGTATTTTATAGCTTGTCTTTGAAATAAGCGAAAAATAATTTCTGTCATAAGTGACAGATCTTCAAAGTTACAACACAAATTAACAGAGTTTCTTCAAAAAAAGAGTGCAATTTGATTTGGAAGTTTAGAAAAAACTGGCTTATTTTGCACCCGCTTTTGAGAACAA
>NZ_JBNGOX010000028.1:0-76684 GCF_050589785.1 Carboxylicivirga caseinilyticus
GTAAGAGAGGTGCTTACGAAATACGATTACAAAAATGTCAAAGAACTTAAAAATAAACAATTAATAATCAGTGGGTTTTAAGCGCCCACCAATGAATAAAAATATTGACAAAAATGCAAAAGAGACTGTCATTTGTTCTGATGCGTTTTGGCATAACTGTCGCTTTGGCATAAATAGCCATTTGGCATATGCTTTGATATTTTTGAGCCGTTAATAAGATTCATTAAAAAACTTAAATAATAGTAACGATGCAAAAAGGACATATTGGGGTTACTACCGAGAACATTTTTCCCATCATTAAAAAGTACCTTTATTCAGATCACGAAATTTTCTTGCGTGAATTGGTTTCAAACGCTGTAGATGCTACTCAGAAGCTAAAAACTTTGGCTTCTGTTGGAGAATTTAAAGGTGAATTAGGTAAAACAGCTGTAAAAGTGATTTTGGATGAAAAGAAAAAAACAGTAACCATTTCCGATAGAGGAGTGGGGATGACAGCTGAGGAAATTGATAAATACATCAATCAGGTAGCATTCTCAGGAGCCAATGAGTTTCTTGAAAAATATAAGAAAGATGCTAATGCCATAATTGGACATTTTGGTTTAGGCTTCTATTCTTCCTTCATGGTATCTAAAAAAGTGGATATCATTACAAAGTCATTCAAGGATGATTCACAGGCTGTAAAATGGAGCTGTGACGGAAGTCCTGAGTATACTTTGGAAGAAACAAATAAAGAAGATAGAGGTACTGATATTGTTTTGCATATCGATGATGAAAATAAACAATATGCAACCAAATCAGAGATTGATAAGTTGCTTAAAAAATACTGTCGTTTCTTACCGGTGGAGGTTGTATTTGGAAAAGAAACAGAATGGAAAGACGGTAAAGAAGTTGATACTGATAAGGACAATGTTATCAATGATACCAAGCCTTTATGGACGCGTACACCTTCTGAACTGAAAGATGAAGACTACAGTAAGTTCTATCGCGATCTTTATCCTATGTCGGAAGATCCGTTGTTTAATATTCACCTGAATGTGGATTATCCTTTCAACTTAACGGGTGTTTTGTATTTCCCTAAGTTGAAAAACAATGTTGAGGTTCAGAAAAACAAAATTCAATTATACTGCAACCAGGTTTATGTAACTGATTCGGTAGAAGGAATTGTACCTGAATTTCTGACTTTATTACACGGAGTGTTGGATTCACCTGATATTCCATTAAATGTATCCCGATCATATCTTCAGAGTGATGGCAATGTGAAGAAGATTTCAAGCCATATAACAAAAAAGGTTGCTGATCGTTTAGAGGAGATCTTCAAAAAAGATCGTAAGATATTCGAAGAGAAATGGGATGATCTGAAAATTTTTGTTGAGTATGGTATGCTTACCGAAGAGAAATTCTACGATCGTGCTAAGAAATATACACTGTTGAAAAATACCGAAGGTAAGTATTTTACTTTCGATGAATATAAAGATATCATCAAGGGTAACCAGACTGACAAAAACAAGCAATTAATATACCTATACACTACAGACCTTTTAGCACAGCACAGTTTTATTGAGGCTGCTAAAAACAAAGGTTACGATGTGTTGGTGATGGATGGACAATTAGACAGTCACTTTATAAATCACCTGGAAAGTAAGTTCGAAAATTCAAGCTTTGTTCGTGTTGATGGAGATGTTGTTGATAAGTTAATTCAGAAAGAAGATACCGCAAAGTTGGACTTGACAGAAGCTCAAAAATCAGATTTAACAACTATTTTCAGCTCTCAGGTTCCTAATGTTGACAAGGCAAATTTCATTGTATCTTTTGAAGCTTTGAGTGAAAAAGATGCTCCGGTAATGATTACTCAACAGGAGTTCATGCGACGCATGAAAGAAATGAGTGCAATGGGAGGCGGACCAATGAGTTTCTATGGCGAAATGCCAGATAGTTATAACCTTGTAGTTAACGGAAATCATGCATTGGTAAAACAAGTTTTGGAGGCAGAGGAGAAGGAAGTAGGAGAGAAGGTCGCTTCAACTCGCAGTAAAGTGGAAAGCCTGGAGAAGAAAAAGGCTGAGCTTGAAAAAGCGAAAGAAGGCAAGAAAGATGAAGAAATCCCTCAGGCTGATAAGGATGAGTTGGAAGACTTGACCAAAAAGATAACAGAGTTAAACAAGAAGAAAGACGAAGAACTTTCAGGATTTGCTTCAAAAAATAAAGTTGTTTCTCAATTAATTGATTTGGCTTTATTATCGAATAATATGTTGAAAGGTGAGGCTTTAACCAAATTTGTTAAACGAAGTATCGAACTAATCTAATAAAAAGCAATTTGAAATAGGTAGCCCGGCAGCTTTTGTTGCCGGTTTTTTTTATTCTGACAATAACAAGAAGAAAAATTTTTATCTCAATTATGCTTAAGATGTATTTTAAATAAGGGAATTATCTATTTTTGCGCCTTCAAAAAATAAATGGATAAAATGGAACAAAACGTTTTCATCGCGAAGGATGTAACTAATAACCCGGCACCTCTTGGTTTAACAGGGTTTGGTTTGACAACAATGCTTTTAAACCTGCATAATTCAGGCTTATTTGGATTGGATACAATGATAATGGGAATGGGAATCATGATGGGTGGTTTGATACAGATTATTGTTGGTGTAATGGAGTGGAAGAAGAATAACATGTTCGGTCAAATGGCCTTTACATCGTATGGTGCATTCTGGATCTCACTGGTTTTTGTATGGATTCTGCCAAAAATGGGATTAGGTGAAGCACCATCATCAACAGCATTGGGATTTTACCTTGGTGTCTGGGGTGTTTTTACATTAGGTTTATGGATTGCAACTTTAAAAATGTCGAAGACAATGATTTGGCTTTTTGGTACCGTAGTGCTTCTTTTTGCTCTATTGTCTTTAGCCAGTTTTACAGGCAGTCATTTGATTCATACCATTGCAGGTATAGAAGGAGTTGTTTGTGGTGCAAGTGCATTATACATTGCCATAGCAACTTTGTTACTAGAAACATACGGCAGAAAGGTTTTACCTTTACCATAAATCAAAATATTATTAAATTGAAACGCCCGGGAAACTTCGGGCGTTTTTATTTTGTGTTAATCTCAAAAAAATGGCTACTTATCAATTACCAGGATTTGATCAATTAGTCTATGTTAACTTTGTTTATTTTTATGCTTCAGTTACTTTGACTAATAGTAAAATAATTTATGAAACATCTTGAAAGTGCCCTGAAAACTAAAAATTATTGGTGGGCTTATCTTGTCATTATAATTGCCGCAATGTTTGTTGCACAGTTTATTGGAGGCATTCCCTTATTAGTTATTATTGCTCTAAAAGGTGGATTAGGTAGCGTTGCAAATGGAGTAATTGATTTTAATGCGATAGGCATCAATTCTTCATTGGGCCTGGCTCTTGTTGTACTTCCTTTTATTGCATCCTTCTTTACTCTGATGTTATTGGTTAAATCACTGCATCAACGTACATTTATTCAGGTTATTAACGGAAGAAATAAGGTTAGAATTCGTCGTATTATATATGGGTTTATTATTTGGGGTATCATAATAACGTTCGCTACTTTTTACGATTACTATATGAATATTGGTAACTATCAGGTGCGTTTTGATATTCAAAAGTTGTTAACCCTTGTTTTGGTCTCGTTTCTGTTTTTACCGTTTCAAACTTTTTTTGAAGAGATCTTTGTACGAGGCTATCTGGCTCAGGGGGTTGGAGCTCTTACCCGCAACAGAATTGCAGTATTGATAATTCCATCAATGGCATTTGCTTTATTACATACTCTAAATCCGGAAGTTGAGAAACACGGATTCTGGTTAATGATGTCTCAATATTTTTCTATTGGATTAATTCTTGCCATAACTTCGGTATTGGATGATGGAGTGGAATTGGCTATGGGAGCTCATGCCGCCAATAATATCTTTATCAGTATTTTTGTGACTACCGAAAGTAGTGCCCTTCAAACTGATTCTTTACTACGAAATATGAATGATGTAGTTAGTTGGAGTGATCTGTATACAGTATTGCTTGCTGGAGCTGTTTTTATTGGATTCTTCGGTTTTAAATACAAATGGACAATTAAAACTTTTATAAAACGAATTCAGATATAAGTTGAAAAGGATAAAAAAAACCGACTTTAGAATGTCGGTTTTTTTTATGATGTTTTGTTTATCTGATACTACCTGAGATAGTTGATATGCTTCTGTCTCCCTTCAGGTTGACGATGTGAAAGTCACCAGAAATGGATGTTCCGTTAAAGTTTCCATCAACATCAGAAATCGACATGTCACCAGAAATGGTGTTAAGCTTAAGATTGCCCTTCAAGTCTTTCACTTCAATATCTCCGGAAACGGTATTGCCTTTCATGTCACTGCCAATTTTTTCCGCTAAGATATCGCCCGAAACAGTGTTTATCTTTACAAATTTTTGGCCAACACCCTGTACCATCACATAAGCACTAACTGTGTTGATATTAACATCAGTCATTGCAGGCATTTTAATATTAAATTTACCTGATGCATTACCTTTTGATCGTTTAGGATGTTCAACAGTTACATAAAGAGTTGTACCTTTTTTATAAGCTTTTATTTCATACTCCTGATTAGGATTTGAATAACGAACATAACCATCTACGGTAACTGCTTCACCTTCAATAGCAACTATCTCAATATCACTAAAAACAGTATTCACTTCAACATTAGTAACATTCTCAAAGCTTTCATTAATGGTAACTTCCTGTGCATTAATTAAGGTACTAAAGCTTAATAGCAGGGTAATGAATAAATATTTTTGCATCTTTCCTAAGTTTTAATTTATAGAGTTAGGACGCCTGATACTATCTAAAAGTTACAAGGGAGATGTTCTTAATTGATACCCACTTCCATGTATGTTAATGATTTCAACATTAGGTACGTCTTTCAGGTATTTTCTCAGTTTGGTTATATAAACATCCATGCTTCGTGTTGTGAAATAACCTGTTTCGCCCCAAACTTGTTTTAAGGCCGTATCACGAGCTAAAACTTTATTTTCTGTCTGACAAAGCAACATTAGTAAATCACCTTCTTTGGGCGAAAGTTTATAAAACTGGTCTCTGAATTCAATTGTGCGTAACATATGATTGAATTTAGCCTCTCCAATCTCATAAATTTCTTTGTTTTCTTTATTTTCTGAGGATTTATGTCGGTTTAAAATAGCATTAATCTTACAAATTAATATTTCAGAATCGAATGGTTTGGTAATGTAATCATCAGCGCCCGTTCTGAAGCCTTCCAATACATCTTCTTTCATCACTTTTGCAGTTAAGAATACAATCGGAATATCAGGGTTACTTTCTTTAATCTGACGTGCGATGGTAAAACCATCAACATTTGGAAGCATTACATCTAAAACACAAATGTCAAATTCCGATTCTTTAAAGCGGGTAAAAGCAAGCATTCCGTCTTTAACCCAGGTAACTAAAAAACCGTTTATTTCGAGATAAGCTTTCATGACCGTGCCAAAATTACGATCATCTTCCACCATAAATACTCTCTTTACTTCTGCCATGTGTATTAATTAAAGGGTAGATAAATACTGAATTCTGTCCCCTGGTTTATTTTACTTTTAACTGAAATGGTTCCGTTATGAGCTTCAACAACAGCTTTTACATAGCTTAAGCCCAGGCCAAAACCCTTTATGTTATGTATATTACCACCGGTTGCCCGATAGAATTTTTCGAATATTTTATTTTGTTGTTCTTTACTCATTCCAATGCCTTTGTCTTTTATATTAATGATAATACCATCATTTGCGTTATGCGTTGAAATATGTACTTCTGGTGCTTTTTCTGAATACTTTAAAGCATTTTCAAGTAAATTGACTACTAAGTTACCAAAATGTACCTGATCCAGTTTAAAAACTGATAATTCTGCATCTAATTGATGAGTTATATTACCTCCAGTTTCGTTCATTAATAACTGAATGCTGTCGATTGCCTGCAGAATAATGTCATGAACGTCTTGTGAGGATTTAACTACAGTAAAATCTTTCTTTTCGATTTGTGACATTTGCAAGACCCTTTCTACATGACTGTTCATCCGGCTGTTTTCTTCTTTGATAATCTTAAGGAAACTTTTCATTTGCTTTTCGTTTCCCATTATAACTGGGTTTAAAATACTATCTGTTGCCAGACTAATGGTGGCTATAGGAGTTTTAAACTCATGCGTCATGTTATTAATAAAGTCGGTTTTTATCTGTGAAACTTTTTTCTGATTCAGAATCATTCTGATAGTTAGAAAGAAGGTTATCAAAATAAAAAGCGTGAATATACTTGACAGAAAAAGTAACCAACCTTGTGTTTTATACAAATAGGTTGCCATATCAGGGAAGTAAACCACTAACTCATATGGAGAAATGCCCCGAAACACATCTCTTGGAAAGAGGTTTACTGCAATGGCTGAATTTTGTTTAGCTTTTGATAGATCAAATTTATCTGAATGATATTTTAGTAGTCGCCTCGAAAGTTGATCAAAAACACCATATTCAAAATCCGTATCAATTCCGTTTTGCTCTAATTCGTTTTTAATTACTTCGGTAATATTGGTTAAATCAAGTCTGTTTTGTAAAGGATTATGGCGGGTTTTGATCTCATATTGCATTTGGTTAAATATCTCCATCAAAGCATTACTTTCTTCCTGCATTCCACCTAATGCATTGGTAATTGAATCCTCAATCTGATCCATTTGAATTTCCAGATCCTGTATATCAATAGAAGGACCTCCAGCACTAATCCATACTTTATGTTCTGTACTGTTGGGCCCTATTTCAACATGCGCTTCAATGCGTGCACCATTCGAATTAAAAACTGTATCCTGCTTGAATTGATATACACCATTTGAAAGTTTCTCTTTAAGTTTGGGTTTAATTATAACCTTTGTAGAATCTGCCTTTTTCTTGCTCGGACGAATTGTGTTTAAACTTGGAAAAAAGCTATTATATAAAAACTGCGCATTGTATTCTTTTTCGAGTCTTCTAACAGTGTTATCCAGTGCATCATAGGCACTAACATGAAATTTCTCTTTCTGAACCTTAATCGATTGCCTGATCCATAAGTATTGAGCGGCAATGATTCCCAGCATAGAGAGACTCATTAATAAAATTAAACCTAATATCGATTTCCTCTTCATATCAAATTCTTTCAGATGTAAAGATAATAGATTACCTTATGTGTCAGAAAGAACTTAACTTTTCATTAACTCTTTTTAACCGAAGCTTAACCCTATTGAAATCAGTGTGTTTGTAGCTTTGTAATGCAATAGGAAGTGATTCCAATTAAACTCCAAAATTATGGCAATAAACTACAAAAAATCGAGTCTCTGGTCATTCATGGTTCTATCTATGCTGACTATTAGTTGTTTCTCAACAATGGCTCAAAAAAAAGTTGTTAAGGTAAAAGTGGTTACCGATGGTGACTCAACTACCGTGGCGGTGGATACAACTATAACTAATGAAGTTATGGTTCTTGATTTTGATGAATTCAACTCAATGAATATTGATAGTATCATTCAGATTCATACGAAAGATCTGGATAAAAAGATGAAAGTCATGGCCTTTAAAATGGATTCTCTGGCCGACATGGATTTTAATTTCAATTTTGATTTCGATGGAAATATGGAAGAAATGCATAAAGAAATTGAAAGGATTATGAAGGAGAAGGGAATTGAGCTGAAAGATCTGGAAGGTTTTGATTTTGATGATCCACATAAGATGATTTTTATTGGAGAAGGAAAGGGGGAGAATACTGTTGACGTTGAGAGTTTTATTGATGAAAATGGTAATCATGTAAAAGTGATTAAAAAAAGCGTTGTGGTGAGAGGCCATGATGAAGAAGGAGACAATGATGGTAGTGAAAAAAAGGTTATCATTAAGTCATTAAAAGATGGTGAACCTGTTGAATGGCATACCAAGGCAACAATAATGGTTGAACCGATTCCAATTGAAGAAGTTGCTTTTCTACAGAAGATTGGTATTTCAACTAAAAAATTACTTAACGAGCCGTTAGAGGTAAAAGATTTTAAGGTGAAGTTGAAAAAGACTGTTGAAAATGATTTAAAACATACATTACTGCAGATTGAGTGTGAATTATCGGAAGGTGGGAAGTATGATATAGAAATGATTAAAAAGGATGGTGAGATAGCTGATAAAGAAGAAAACATTCCCTCCGGGCAATTGAAAAAGGAGTATGAAGTGAAAGATGAAGAAGCACCTTACTATTTAATATTATCAAAAAATAACAAAATATTCGGACGTAAAATTTCATTATAGGTTTTTGGTTTAAGTTTAGAAAGAACGTTTGTGAATCCTTAGTGGAATTTACAAACGTTTTTTTATGAGTTTAATTGAAGTAATTAATTCCATTTTCATTCGAATTAGCACGTTCAAAAAAACATTCAAGCTTTATTTTAATAGGAACTGAAATATGAAAACATTGATTCTAAGACAGTTTTATAAATCATGTCTATCTGATCCTATGGTTCAGGAGGATGTCTCTATATGTATGAAGTTGATAAAGGAATAAATCATTTCAATAATCAATTAGACCAGATATTGAGATCGAATTAAATTCCGAAAAATGGAATTTAAAATAAGTGTTTAAATAACAATTAAATATGATGTGTAAAGGGTATGCTCAATAATTGTTTCAGGGTTATTCTTTATAAGGTCGAACTTATGGTAATATGCTATAATGATTCTGAATTTTCATTTTAATGTTTTTCTAAGGTGTTGAAACATATTGACTTTGGAAATATGGTTATTTAGATGAAGTTTTACAAACTTACAGCTCAAGTTGGATAAATTTATATTACGTTAGCAAGGTTCGGTGGGTAGTGGATTCACAACCTTCCATTTTTCTCTCTAATCATTTTAATATTCGTTCGCATGCTCTTTAATGAGATGGTAATCAGATTTATATTTGTTTTAATGCAGTCTATTATCTCTTATTAATTTGGGTATTAAATAAATAAGATTTTTCATCAACATGTTTTTTTTATAAAAATTCCAAATTTCAAACAGGTTTCCATTAAATGGATGTAGCATAAAGAGTGAAAATAGCTATGTTATAGATAATCAATGATATAAAATATTTGGCAAGGCTATTGATTAATTGATATCAAACAATAATAGAATGATTGCAATAACAATAGTCAGTATAGTTTTAGGTATGTGTGTGTGTTGGTACTTAATAGACGAGCTGATTATTAACGAAGATAATTAGATTGATGGCCGACCACGCTCGTGGTCCCTCAATCGGTAGTTTGGGTGTTTTATGAAAAACCTCTTCATCAACGGATGAAAGAGGTTTTTTGCTTTTAATAACTATTTCTATTTAAATCCATTTGATCATCCATATTTTATTATTAGAGGTTTCATAAAAAAAGCCGAAACTGTTCATTGTAGTTTCGGCTTTCAGATAATCTTGAAATTATTATGCTTTAGGGCAATTTGTTAAATGATAGTTACGGCATCCTCTTTGATCCAACCAACATTACCATTACCCATTTCTATTTCTTTCCAGGTACCTAAAGTGTTTATTATTTTTACCTTAGTGCCTTCATGAAGTATAAATATTTCTGTTCCACTTTCGTCAGGTGAACTTTTAACGGTAACCGAAGGACTAAAAACAATCGCATGATCACGGTTAATAAGTTTACTTTTTTGTTTGTAGGCAAACGAAAGGGTTACGATAACATGAAAAAGGAAAATAATTCCAAAATAGAAGCCAACTTTCTTCACAACTACTGAGCGGGAATAAATGAATAAGGCTGCACTTATCAGCGTTAAAATAAAACAACCAATACCTACGTATGCCCAAAAGTCGGATGTTGCCTTATTTCTAAATTCAGTAATCCATCTTGAGATTATGAATTCACCAACATCTTCGATTTTATCGGTTGTTTGACTGTAAGCTAACTCCAGGTTATATTGTATGTCCTTATCATGTGGTTTCAGTAACAAAGCTCTTTCGTAGTTTAGAATAGCATTAGCTAATTCACCATTCTTATAATAGGCATTACCTAAATTGAAATACAAGTTACCACTTTCCATGCCTGTCTGCACTATTTCATTATAGGCACTAATGGCTTCCTGAAATTCACCATTGATGTATAAGCTGTTTGCCTTTTCAAATCTTCCGTCCTGAGCAAATACAGCAAGCGGAAGCATTAAGAGTATGGATAGAATATATCGTTTCATTACTTTCTTTTTATTTGGTTTTCCAACTTACTAATGGTGTCGATGGTTTTCTGATAAAGCTTGTCCATTTCGCTGGTTCCTGAAGCCGGAGCATAACGGGCAAACTCACAGGTATCCATGATATCAATAATCTCAGAAATTAATCCACTCTCAACACTCGACTTACCCAATTCATCGCTGATATTATCCTTTGACAGACTCGATAATGGAATACTCAGTTTATCACTCATATACCCCCAAAGGGCACGTAGCAATTCTTCATAAAAAGCTTCTTTTTCGCCTGTTTTAAGGAAATGAGCGGATTGCTTTAATCGTTTTTTGGCAACTTTATTAGCTCGTTTTGTTTTGGTTAACTGAATATTGGCATTCTCTTTAATTCGTTTCTGATAAATAATGAATAACAGAATAAACAAGAATAATGGGGCCAATAAAAGTGAGTAAAAACTTAAACTACCTATTATAAAAGTGCCGATTGGTTTCAGATTTGAATCACCTGTTTTTATAAAACGGATATCCTTACCGATAAATTTAACATTTTCTTTGGTAATTGTAGATCTTACTACAGTACTGTTACCGGTTTCACCACCTTCTCCCTTCGCAACCGTAATGGTAATTTCTTTCGAATTACTGCTTTTGTAGGTTCCGGATGAAGGATCGAAATAACTAAACTTAATGGATGGTATGGTGAAGGTTCCGGCATGTCTGGGAATCAGCAAATACTCATAAGTTTTACTACCCTTCATTCCGGCAATGGAAGTAGTAATACCTGAGTTGGAAATTTTCGGATCAAAATCATCAAAATCAGCCGGGAATTTAATTTCCGGATTTTCAATAAATTTATGATTTCCTGTTCCACTAACTGTTACCTTAAGCGTAATACCATCATTAATCTCGGCTTCTGTTTTAGTAACAGAAGTGTTCATACTCAATTTACCAACACCGCCTGAAAAACCTTCCGGTCTGCCTGCAGGTAATGGCTTTACATCAATGGTTACAGGTTTTGATTTGACCTTCTTTTTTACACTGCGATAGTTTGATTCAAAGAAATCATCAAAAATACTGCGTGATTGACGCGCCACTCTCTGACGAACCAAAAATTCAATTTCGGTTGGCTCAATGGTTATCTTACCCGATTTTTGAGGGAACAATAATTTTTGTTCATAGGTACCAACATTATAAGTTCGACCGTTAATGTTTTGCATTGTCCATTTAATACCATCAGGTTGTTTAAGCTCCTGGGTTATAAATGAACTCATGTTGGGTTGCTTAATATCTGATAATCCATCCAAATTAACCTTCGTATATATCTTGGTTGTTAATACCAATGATTCGTTTTGGTAAACCGAAGATTTAGAAGGTGTAACAGTTATAAATAATTCGTCCTCCGAAGCAGCACTGGCCGGTACGTTGTCGTTTTGCTGACCTTGTTGCGGATTCGTTGTGCCTGATTTTATAACTTCAATATCAACAGCGTTAGATGATACTTTTTTACCATCAACCAATATAGTGGCTGAAGGAATGGTAAAAGATCCTTCTTTTTCCGCTTTTAAAACATATGTAAATGAATAGGTTGTTTCGCGGGTTACCTTACCGTTAATAATGGAGGTACTTTGTGAGTAGGACGTACTGGGACCCATAAGAATTTGGAAATTATCAGTATTCCCAAGTCTAATGTCAGATCCTTCTTTATTTAACGTATACACCAACTGAAATTTATCACCGGCAACAACGGCCTGAGGTGCACGTGCTGTGAATTCAGCATTTTGTGCGTATAAAGGCTTTGATATGCCGGCAATAAGTAGTGTTAAAAGGAAGATTATTCTCATTTTTTATTTTCGTTTGTGCAAAAATAGTACTTCTACCAATTTTTCTCAGTTTTTGTTTGTTGAGCTGCTTTCGCTTTTTCTAATTTCTTGCGTAAAGCATCTTCATCCTGTTGGATAGCGTTCAGCAAACGTTGAGCATCTTCTTGCGACATTTGATCCTGTGGTTGTTGCTGCTGTTGCTGTTGGTTCGGTTGTTGTTGCTGATTTTGATCCTGGTTCTGTTCCTGAGGTTCATCCTTGTCAGGTGTTCCATCATTATCTGAATCTAAATCACGGTAATCAGGTATTCCGTCTTTATCAGTATCCTGCGGATTGTTTGGATCCTGACCAGCTTCCTGCTTATCTGGTCGACCGTCATTATCGGAATCAGAGTCTTTATAATCCGGTATACCATCTTTATCAGTATCTTGGTTTTTATCTTGCTGACCTTGTTGATTTTCCTGTTCTTTTTTATCCGGAATACCATCGTTATCTGAATCCTGCTGTTGCTGTTGATCCTGATTTTGTTGTTGGTCTTGATTTTGCTGATCCTGGTTTTGTTGATCTTGATTCTGTTGATCCTGCTGTTGTTGCTGAAGCATTTTTTGAGCAGCAATCAGGTTATAGCGGGTATCATTATCTGTTGGATTATTACGAAGGCTGGTTTTGTATGCCTCAATGGCTTCCTTTATTTTTCCGGTTGCCATGTACGTGTTACCAATGTTATGATATAAGGACCCTAACCTTTGCGGATCTTTTTCGGTTCCGGCCAGCGCCTGAAACTGACTTAATGCCTCATCATACTTTTCTTGTTTAAATAAAGCATCACCCAGGTTAAACTGACCTTCATATGACTCCTGCTTTTTATCCAGGGCTTTTCTGTATTCAATCTCTGATTCGAGGTAATTTTCATCATTAAAATGTGCGTTACCTTCACGTATCAGTTTGCGTTCCTGCTGTGCATGCAAAGCAGTGAACGAAAGAGCCAGTAATATTGTAACTATAAAATATCTCATATCTTAATCTTTATTGAATCATCATCAGTTTTCCTTATTTTCTTTCTTCACTTCAAAAATATTGATGTGTTTCAACTTTCTGTTCTTACGCTCCAGTATCAGGAATTCACCAATCACCAATAATAACACGATACCTGCAAACCATTGGAACTGATCTTCATAATCAGCATATACTTTTGCTTCAAATTCGGTCTTTTCCATTCCGCTTAGTTCATCCATAAGGTTGTTGATTCCATTACGAATGTTGTTTGCTGGTATATATGCACCATTACCTGTTATCGCAACTTGTTGTAAGGTGGCTTCATCCAGTTTGGTGATCACTACATTGCCGTCTTTATCCTTCATAAAGTCGTTGCTTTTCCCGCTTAGTGCCGGTATAGGAGCTCCTTTGGGTAATCCCATTCCAACCGTATATACTTTGATGCCTTTTTCAGCGGCAGCGGCAGCAGCAGCAATCGGATCATCCTCGTGGTTTTCTCCGTCGGTTATTACAATAATAGCGCGATTAACATTTTCGTCAGAGGTAAAAGAATTAATCCCCTTGTATATTGCTGAACCAATAGCAGTTCCCTGCCTGGCAACAGCATCGGTTGTAATTGAATTCAGAAACATTTTAGCTGATGCATAATCAGTTGTAATGGGTAACTGAACGTAAGCATCACCTGCAAATAAGATAAACCCAACACGATCGTTCTGCAATTTGTCAACCAGTCTCGAAATAGCTCTTTTAGCGCGGTCAAGGCGGTTCGGCTGAATGTCTTCAGCCATCATACTGTTCGAAACGTCAAGAGCAATGATCAGTTCAATACCTTTGCGTTTGACTGTTTGCAACTTCGATCCGAATTGTGGTCCTGCAATGGCAAAAATCAAAATTATAAACGCCAACAAAAGGAAGTAGAACTTAACACCCGGACGCTTGAAACTTACATTTGGCATTAGTTCATCCAATAATTCCAAATTTCCGAATTCTTCCAGTGCTTTTTTTCGGCGGTTGGTTAAAAATAAATGAATAAAAGCCAACACCGGTATAAGAACCAGAAGATAGAGATATATGGGATGTTCAAACCTGAAAATATCCATTTTTTATACTTTAATTCGTTAACAATTAAGGTAGATTTCTGAAAACTGTATTTCTAAGGAATATTTCCAATAAAAGAAATAAACCGGCCAGTAAAGCAAAAGGCAGATATTCTTCTTTTCGTTTGGTATATTCTTTTACCTCAATACGTGTTTTCTCCATTTTGTCGATTTCAGAATAAATTTCAGTAAGCTTTTCTTTGTTGGTTGCCCTGAAATATTGACCATCGGTCATATCTGCAATATCCTGCAAAAGTTCTTCGTCGATCTTAACTTCCACCTCCTGGTATTTTGTCCCAAAAACAGTTTCGAATGGCACCGGAGCCATACCAATAGTACCTACACCAACGGTATAAACTCTCACACCAAAGGTCTTGGCTATCTCAGCAGCTGTGCGTGGAGCAATTTCTCCCTGGTTGTTTTCTCCATCTGAAAGAAGAATGATTACCTTACTCTTGGCCTCACTGTCTTTAATTCGCTGTACAGCTGTTGCCAGTCCCATACCAATAGCTGTACCATCTTCAAGCATACCAAACTTGATGTCATTCATTAGGTTGTGCAACACAGTATGATCAGTTGTCAGCGGACATTGTGTAAAACTTTCGGCAGCATAAATAACCATACCTATTTTATCGTTTTGTCGTCCCTTGATAAAATCACTGGCAACATCTTTGGCGGCTTCCAAACGATTGGGTTTGAAATCCTCGGCACGCATACTACTTGAAATATCCAGAGCCATCATAATGTCAATACCTTCTGTTATTTCGTTACGGAAACTATTGCTTGATTGTGGACGAGCCAAAACAATTATCAGCAACATGATAGTTAGCATACGAAATACAAAAAGTGAATGACGCAGGTATACCTTTTTTGAGGTAGGAGCCTTAGCAAATCCCTTAATGCTCGAAATCTGCAAAGAGGCCTGTAAGCCTTTTTGTTTCCAAACATACCAAGCAATATATAATGGCACTATCAGTAGTAACCAGAAAAAATAGGGATGTAAAAATGTTATATCACTCATGATAATTCTTCTATTTATTTGTTACAGCCTCTGTTTCCTCTTCTTTTTTCATTAAGGCTTCTTTCTCCTCTTCCAACGTTTTTATTTCTTCCTGTTTTGTTTGATTGATAAAGAAATAGGCGTTAATCATATTCAGGTCATTTTCATCCGGAAGGGGTTCGTGTTTGGCAAACTTTACCAGATCGGCTGTATTTAAAATGGTTCTCAAATTATCCAATGATTTATTATCAATATCTTCTCTACCTTTAAATGAAGACATGATCTCATCAGAAGTTTGTTCCATTGCATTAATCTCGTAGCGTTCTTCAATGTAATGGCGTAACGTATCTGTAACTCTCGAATAATAAGCCTTAACCAGGTTTCGTTGCCATAATTTTTCCTCTTTAATCTTGTCTAATTCTTTCAAAGCAATTTCGTGAGGAGGCAATTGTGGTTCTTCTTTCTTAAAGATGTTAACAGGCATTTTTTTGCCGGTCAGTTTCATGATAACCAAAGTTATGATACCAGCCAAAACAAACATACCTAAAATCCATGGCCAGTATTTTAATAATTCTGACAGATGAAAAGGTGTATTTAGTGGCATTTTAATGTCGGTAATGCCCTTTTGAGGATCCACTTCTTCAAATGGATTAACTACCATTAACGACAAATGATTGGTTTCGATTTGTTGGCTCAGTTTATTACTCGCTTCTTCAAAAACAATTGGTGGTATGTAATGCAAACCACTGTCAAAAGAGGTAATTGTGAAGGTCTGTTGTATCAGTAGTCGCTGATTTTCTCGACTGAGTGTATCCAGTTTACCCGCCTTTACAATTTCTATTTCTTTAATAATAGTGTCGGTCAGTAGTGGAAACGCGATTTCTAAATCAGCAGGTTGACTCATTTGCAGACGCAAATCAATCTGACCACCGATAAAAATCATAGTCGAGTCCATTTCGGCCGATACTGTTACATTCTGTGCATAGTTGGATTGAATGAAAGAAGTCAATCCAATCAACGCCAGTAGTAAGCGAACCTTAATATTGAAATATGTCAATTTAGCATTAACCATTATATTCTCTTTTTAAATAAAGCAATCAGTGCTTTAACATAGTCTTCGTCAGTACTTACCGATACATTGTCTACTCCACATTTACTGAATAATGTTTTCGTAGCAGCATCGGTATCGCGCCACCATTTCGAATAAGCTTCTCTTACAGCTCTGTTCGATGTGTCAGCCCAATGATATTGACCTGATTCGGCATCTTTCAGTTTAATTAAACCGATAGAAGGAATCTCCGTTTCGCGCTTGTCATATACCTTTAAGGCAACCACATCGTGCTTTTGATTGGCAATTTTAAGTGCATCTTCAAAACGATCATCAATAAAATCGGAGATAACAAAAGCGGTACAACGTTTTTTGATGGCGTTGGTAAGGTATTTTAATGCCTCCGAAATATTGGTCTGACGATGTTCAGGAGTAAACGAAATCAGTTCGCGTATAATGTGCAAAATGTGCTTACGACCTTTTTTAGGAGGAATGAATTTTTCAATTCTGTCGCTGAAAAAGATCACCCCAATTTTATCGTTATTCTGAATAGCCGAAAATGCTAAAACAGCAGCAATTTCAGTTATCACATTCTTTTTGAATTTGAAAGAAGTACCAAACTCACGCGAACCCGAAACATCAATCATTAATAGAACTGTTAACTCCCTTTCTTCTTCAAAAACCTTGATAAATGGATGATTGAAGCGGGCAGTAACGTTCCAGTCAATATTTCTGATGTCATCTCCATACTGATACTCTCGTACTTCACTAAAAGTCATACCACGACCTTTAAAGGCTGAATGGTATTCACCGGCAAAAATATTGCTGGATAAACCACGCGTCTTTATCTCGATCTGACGAACTTTTTTTATGATATCCGTTGCTTCCAAGTCTCTGTATTTTTAGCTTCTGGTGGCTAGATTTTTAGCTATTAGCCAGATAATTTTACAATAGTTAGTTGTTTGAAAGCTAGCAGCTGAAAGCTAGCAGCTATCAGCTCTTTTTAAGGTACTTCAACCTGGTTAAGGATTTCGCTAATGATCTCCACAGAAGTGATGTTGTTGGCTTCAGCTTCATATGATAATCCAATACGGTGACGCATTACATCATGACAAACAGCACGTACATCTTCCGGAATAACATATCCGCGACGCTTGATGAAAGCATAAGCCTTGGCTGCCATCGACAAGCTGATACTTGCACGAGGAGAAGCTCCGTACGAAATCATATCCTTGAATTTCTCCATTCCATATTGCTCTGGGAAACGGGTAGCGAAAATGATATCAACGATATATTTCTCAATTTTTTCATCCATGTAAACTTCTTTCACCACGTTACGTGCACGGATGATATCTTCCGGTTTAAGTATGGTTGAAGCTTTTGGGAATGTTTTAGCCAGATTATGACGGATAATCATTTGCTCTTCATCTTTCTTAGGATAATCCAGAACAAGTTTCAGCATAAAACGGTCAACCTGTGCTTCAGGTAATGGATAAGTACCTTCCTGTTCAATCGGGTTTTGTGTTGCCATTACCAGGAATGGTTCATCCAATTTAAAGGTATTCTCACCAATGGTAACCTGGCGTTCCTGCATTGCTTCAAGTAAAGCACTCTGAACTTTTGCCGGGGCACGGTTAATCTCATCAGCCAAAACAAAGTTTGTGAAAATAGGACCATGCTTAACAATGAATTCTTCTTTCTTCTGACTGTAAATCATGGTTCCTAAAAGGTCGGCAGGTAACAAATCAGGAGTAAACTGTATACGAGAAAATTTAGCATCAACGATGGTTGCCAGGGTGTTAATGGCTAATGTTTTTGCCAACCCGGGAACACCTTCCAGCAAGATGTGTCCATCTGATAATAACCCAATCAACAAACCTTCAACCAGGTGTTTTTGTCCAACAATAACCTTGTTCATTTCAATGGTTAGCATGTCAACAAACGAACTCTCTTGTTGAATCTTTTCATTGATAGCTCTTATATCTACGTTCTGATCCATGATAATATGGTTTTATACTTTAATTTTTAATTCTGATTTTAATTTTAGTTGCTTTAATAAGCCTTCTTCTTCAAAATAACAATATGTCAGGTGATTTCAGTATTCGAAGCTCGTTAAAATATGTTAATGCAAAAGGACTTTAACCTCTCTTTAACGATTATTATTTTCAATAAAACAGGTAGATTTTAACATTTCGTTTTTTGGAAATCGAACAAAAATAGCAGGATTTTAAGATAGTTCATACAAAATAGATAGTCATATTTGGATAAAAACAAATCATATTTAAAGATGATTGGTCTTTTAAGGAAATATTAACACTTTTGCCTTTCGGTTAAACTCTTCATTCTTAAATACCTTTTAATTTAAGTTATAAAACGAATTAATAATGAAATATTTTAGTTTTCATACCCATTCACATTATTGTGATGGAAAAGTACCCATGTCAGAAGTATGCGAAGAGGCAGCAAAGATTGGATTAGCAGCTATTGGTTTTTCCAGTCATGCACCTGTTCCTTTTGAAACTTCGTGGGCTTTAAAATTTGAAGACGGATTAAAATACAGGAATGAGATTACAAAGTTAAAGTTGGAATATGCCGATCGGATGGAAATATATGCTGCTTTGGAAGCAGATTATATTCCGTTGAATAAGTCGCTTAGTTTTGATACCTGGCGAAAGATGCTTGATTTAGATTATATAATTGGATCAGTACATCTGGTCTTTAATCCTGAAGTTCCTAATGAACTTTGGTTTCTGGATGGACCTGCAGAAAATTATGAAAAAGGTGTAATTGAGTGTTTTGGTGGTGATATCCGTAAAGCAGTTACTCAATACTACAACCAGTTAAAGGAGATGGTTATCACACAAAAGCCTGATGTAATTGCACATATGGATAAAGTTGTGATGAACAACAAAAATCGTTTTTTTACAGAAGAGGATGATTGGTATCAAAAACTGGTTGAAGAAACTTTGTTGGAAATAGCAAAGCAGGGTACAATTGTAGAAGTGAATACCCGAGGAATTTACAGAGGTAAATACCATACTTTCTTTCCGAATGAAAGAATTATTAAAAGATGTATTGAATTAAAAATACCATTAACTGTTTCGGTGGATGCTCATCATTCGGATGAATTAAAAAGTGAATTTGATAATGCAGTGGAGACAATTAAAAAGTGTGGGGGTACTTCAGTCTCTTTCTTTAATAAAGGTTACTGGGAACAATTACCAATTGGTGATGTTTAATAGCTAATTAAAAAATTAAATACGATATGTTTGAAGATAATGATTTTGTTTGTCGCCATATGCGAATGACCAAAGCTGAAATAATAAAAGTAATCCGCGAAAAGAATATTACTTCATTTGATGATTTACAGGACGAAACAGATGTGGCCACCATCTGTGGAAGCTGTGTTGCTGATATTGAAGAAATTCTGGAAGAAGAGATAGCAAAAAGAGATTCCTAATAAGCTGATAGCTGCTAGCCAATAGCCAGCAGCTATTTATTAGTCAATCATTAATAAAGAACTGTCTCCGTAACTTAAAAAGCGAAAATCATTATTCAGTGCGTATTGATAAATTTCTTTCCATCTTTTTCCGACAATAGCACTTATTAACAATAATAAGGTGCTTTGTGGTTGATGAAAGTTAGTTACCAATCCATTTATCATTTTAAATTGATAGCCTGTTACGATAATAATAGATGTACGACCCGAAAGAGTATTAATTTTATTTTTCTTCATAAAGTCAAGTAGTGCAGCCAAAGCTTCTAATCGACTATATGCACCATTCAGATTATATGGGTCCCATTGTTGAACACCTTGATCAATAGGTAATTTTTCCAAAAGACGTACACCATACCAATAAAGACTTTCGAGTGTTCGAACGGATGTAGTTCCAACTACAATGGTTGGATTTGTATTATTGATCAGACTCTTTATCGCTTGTTGAGTAATTACAAAATGCTCGGTATGCATTTCATGTCCGGCAATCTTTTCTGATTTAATAGGTTTGAAGGTGCCGGCACCCACATGTAAAGTAATATATAAAAGTTCGTGTCCGTCAGCCTTAAGATTATTTAGTATGCCGGTGGTAAAATGTAATCCTGCAGTTGGGGCAGCTACAGATCCTTTGTGTTCGGAATAAACAGTTTGATAGCGGTCCAAATCAATTTCCTCTGTTTCACGATTCAAATATGGAGGAATAGGAGTAAGTCCAATATTTTCAATAATCTCAGCAAATGAATAATCAGAGTTATCCCAGCTAAATACTATGGAATAGGCATCTGTTAGTTGTTCACCTTTTTCTACTTTAATATTTACTGTTTCTCCTTCAATCTCTATATTCTTTGTAAGGGGGTCGTTCTTCCATTTGCGGGCGTTACCCACAATACATTTCCATGTAGTTGTTTCTCTGCTGTCAAAAGCCATCTGTACTTCAACAGGGCTTAATGGTTCAAGACAAAAAATCTCTATTTCGGCGCCAGTGGCCTTTTTGAATTTCAACCTTGCCTGAATCACCTTGGTATTATTAAATACCAATAGTGCATTATCTGGTAGTTCTGATTTTATTTCCGGAAATTGCTTCTGAGTGATCGCACCATTCCTGAAAATTAGCAACTTCGACAAGTCACGATTCTCAAGCGGGTATTTGGCAATGCGTTCATCAGGAAGGTTATAATTGAAATCTTCAATGGCAATATCCGGCTTAATCATTTTTTTATTGTTTTTGAGGCCGCAAATTTAGTTAACTTTATGCGATTTTTTGAAATGATAATTCTAAAATACAATCATGAAAGTAAAAGCAGGCGATATAGTTCGATTTTTAAATATCAGTGGAGGCGGAACCGTAACAAGAGTGGAAGGTAAACTGGCCTTTGTGGAAGATGAGGATGGCTTTGAGATTCCTGTAATGACACATGAGGTGGTTGTTATTGAAGACGAAAAACCTACTGTATCAAATGCTTCGACAGGTGCTGTGGATGAAGCTGAGGAAGAGTCTTACGAATATATTGAAGAAGAAGGTAATGATGATAATCCGAAGTTCTTTGTTGCATTCTTACCAGGAGAGAAACAGGGAGTTGAATCAGGTCATTTACGAGTTCAGTTAATTAACGACAGTAATTATTTTTCATATTACACGATATCAAAAGTCAATAAGGATGCGACTCTGGAACTGATGTTTAACGGTTTGATAGAGCCTAATACTAAGATTGGTTTGGATAAGATGACTGTTTTACAACTGGATGATCGTCAGTGGAAGGTGAATATAATGATGTTTAAGAAAGGGCGGGCATATAAAGAATTACCATCTGTTTCAACAGATATCAAGATAAAAGCAGCACGTTTCTTTAAAGAAAATAGTTTTGCTGATAATGATTATTACCACGAGAAAGCTGTATTAATGTCCATTATCAAAGGCGAGTTTGAAATGAAGCTCGAACAGTTAAGTCAGAAGGAGGTGGATCAGGTAGTCAAAGAAAAAGAGGCTAAACCTGCAAGAAAGAAATTTGCTCGTCGTGACGAACCCGGAATACTGGAAGTGGATTTGCATATTGATGAATTGATTGATACCACTGCTGGTTTAAGTAAGGGAGAGATTCTGAATATTCAGGTTGATAAATTCAAACAAGTAATGAAAGAGAACGAGAAATTTAAAGGTAAGAAACTAGTATTCATTCATGGTGTTGGAGCCGGTACGCTTAAAAATGAAATTCGTCGTTTGTTGGAACGTCAATATAAAAAACATACCTATCAGGATGCATCATTTCGTGAATATGGATTTGGTGCAACAATGGTAATTATATAGAAATTATCCCAAATTGTTGGGGTTTTAACAATTAATGGATAAGTACAGTTAAATTACTTATCCATTTTTTGTATCATTGTAGCAATGAATAGTTACAGAAAAATATTCTCTATAATATTATTAGCGGTCTATAGTGTTGTATTTGCTCATAATATTATTCCACATCATCATCACTATGAGGGTGGACATGATTCCTGTGATGTTCAAACAGTAATTAGTCAGCAGCATAGCCATAGCAGCTTGTGTGATCATCATCACGACATTGAAATAGCTGATGATAATTGTGAGGGTGAAACACATCATGTTTGTGAGTTTGATGTTAAACCTGTTGTTAACAATGAATTAAGTTTTACCGCATATTATTTGGTTTCTCAGTTTATTGAATTTAATACTCCAGAGAACCAAAATGTAAAAACCAATTGTCAATATTATCCTCAAAAACTCCTTGAGAGTTATCGTTCGGCAGTACCGCTGCGCGCACCACCTTATATTTCATGATTCTTTGTTTAAATCAGTCATTCTGTAGAAGAAAAGACTGATTCTATTAATAATCAATTCAATCGACAAATCATGAAGAATTTATTTATGGCTTTAGCTGTGATGGCTTTTGTATTAACATCTTGCGGATCAAAACAGCAATCTACTGAAGAAACGCATACACATGCAGATGGATCAGTGCATGAAGGGCATGATCACAGTGATCATGAGCATACTGTTGGTAAACAAGAAACTTTTGAGGTTACACCTGACAGTGCAGCAACATCAGCGGCTTGTTCTGACAACAAAGAGTCTTGCGATCATTCGTGTAGTGGATGTGAACATACAAACTAATTAGCCAAAGGTATTCGAGGAAAGGTGTAGTCATGCACCTTTCCTAATGATTTTATGATTGAATTTCTCAAAAAAAAACATAAAGGATTTATAGAATCCATTTTAAAGTGCATAAACTATGATGAAGAATTTATGTATTCTCCTGAGTTTATTGTTTCTTGCCAATGCTTGTGTAAATCACTCTCATTCTGAGGATGAACATGAACACGATCATGAATCAGTTATGATTCCATATACAGGTTATAATGATGATGTGGAAGTCTTTATTGATGCTCAACCGTTAGGCAAAGATGGTGTATCAACACTTTTGGTGCATTTAACAAGTCTCAAGGATTTCAAACCCATATCAACTGATCAGGTAATTGTCAAACTTGTAGTTGGTTCACAAGGAGTTAAGCAAACTCAGGATAAAGCAAACTCAGTTGGTATTTACCAATTTGATTTAAAACCTGTTGAGAGTGGCCATGGTTATTTGTTGGTTGAATTAGAATATGAAGGCAGAAATCAACAAATAAAAATTGATAATGTAAAGGTTTACCCCGATGTTCATGATGCTATTCATGAAGCAGAAGAGGAAGTACCACATGTGGCAGGTGCCATTTCTTTTACTAAAGAAAAAAGCTGGAAAGTTGATTTTGCAACAGCTAATCCAGTTTTTAAAGAATTTGGAACTGTAATTAAAACAACAGCATCGGTTGATGTTTCACCTATCGACGGGGTTGTTGTTTCTGCTAAAACAAGTGGTTTTGTAAATTTTTCCAACGGAATCATAAGTGTTGGTAAAGAGCTTAAAAAAGGTGAACGTGTTTTTTTGGTAAAGGGCGATGGAATCTCTGACAACAACGCAGAGGTGATGCTGAAAAAGGCTAAAGCTGAATTGGAATTGTCGAAAGCAGAATTTGATAGAGATAAACTGTTGGCAGAAAAGCAGATTGTTTCCAATAAAGAGATGCTTGAGACGCAAGCTCGTTATCAGAAAGCACAAAGTGAGTATAATAACCTTATTAAAACCATCACTGAAGAGGGTGAAATAATAATGGCACCTGTTTCAGGTTATGTGAATGAGGTGTTCGTGAATAATGGTGAGTTTGTTCAGGCTGGTAGTCCTGTTTTTAGTATGGTTGAAAATCAACGTTTAATGATAACTTCCATGGTCAGCCAACGATATTTAAAAGAGTTGCAAGGTATTTCTGACGCTTATATTGAGGTAGGAGATCAGTTTTTAACCTTAGCTGAATTGAATGGAGAGATTCTTTCTGTGGGTAAATCCATCAGTCAGTCGAATCATTTATTACCGGTTATTTTTGAAGTTGATTTGCACAATGAATTGCTAAGTGGTGGATTTACCAATGTGTATATCAAAACAAAAGGTGAGGAATCGCTCATTATTCCCGAAACAGCATTAACCGAAGAGCAAAGTGTATTTTTTGTTTATGTTCAGATAACTCCTGAGCTGTTCGAAAAACGTCAGGTTAAGGTAGGTGCAAGTGATGGTAGATACAGGGCAATTACCGAAGGACTTAAAGATGAGGAAAGAGTGGTAACAAAAGGGGCTGTGTTAGTTAAGCTGGCTGCGGTTTCAAATTCTATTGATCCACATGCAGGACATGTTCATTAGAAAGGAGGAGAAAAATGCTGAATAGAATTATTTATTTTTCCCTTCATAACAAATTGATTGTGTTGTTGGGAGCTGTCCTTTTGATGATATGGGGCCTATACAGTGCCCGAACAATGGACGTGGATGTATTTCCTGATTTAACAGCACCCACGGTTATTGTGATGACAGATGCACATGGGATGGCTGCTGAAGAAGTAGAACGTTTGGTAACCTTTCCAATCGAAACGGCTGTTAATGGAGCCACAGATGTCCGTAGGGTTCGTTCCAATAGTTCACATGGTTTTTCTTTTGTTTGGGTTGAGTTTGATTGGGGAACAGATGTGTTTAAAGCCCGACAGATAGTGAGTGAAAAATTGGTGACTCTGGCAGGAGAGTTACCTCTTGGGATATCGCCACCGGTGCTTGCACCCCAGTCGAGTGTTATGGGCGAGATCTTATTTATCGGTTTACATTCTGACTCTACAGATATGATGACTTTGAGAACGATTGCTGACTGGCAAATTAAGCCTTTGTTGTTGGCGACCGGAGGAGTTTCTCAGGTTACAATTATTGGTGGCGATTATAAGCAATATCAGGTGTTGGCCGATCCATATAAAATGATGCAGTACAATGTCTCGTTAGATGATATGATTGCAGTTTGTGAATCGGTAAGCAGAAATAGCACGGGTGGAGTGGTTCGTCAATATGGAAACGAATATGTAGTTCGGGGAATGGCGCGTACTGCTGATATAGATCAATTAGGCAGAACATTAGTCAAGCAAAACGATGGATTACCCATCTATCTGGATGACGTCGCAGAGGTAAAAATTGGCAGTGCCGTAAAGATGGGTTATGCATCACAGAACGCCAATCCAGCTATTGTCATATCTGTATCCAAACAGCCTAATACCAATACACTGGACCTGACAGAAAGGATAGAAGCTAATCTTGATGAACTGGCAAAAACATTACCTGAGAATGTGACTCTTGATACCAAAATATTTCGTCAGGCTGATTTTATTGAAACATCCGTTAATAATGTTCAGAAATCGTTGATTGAAGGAGGTTTATTTGTTGTAGTTATTTTATTTCTGTTTTTAGGAAGCTTTCGTACTACCATTATATCGTTACTGGCAATTCCATTGTCGTTGCTGGGTGCCATAATCACATTAAAATACCTTAACCTGAACATTAATACGATGAGTTTGGGAGGTATGGCTATTGCCATTGGCTCTTTGGTAGATGATGCCATCATTGATGTAGAGAATGTATATAAGCGGTTGAAACAAAACCATGAAAAGCCAAGGGAAGACAGGGGTAGTGCAGTTACCATTGTTTTTGAAGCTTCGAAAGAAATCAGAGCATCTATATTAAATGCAACATTTATCATTATAGTTGCCTTTATACCATTGTTTTTCCTTTCGGGTATGGAAGGACGTATGTTGCGTCCATTAGGTATAGCCTACATCGTATCGTTATTTATGTCGCTTATCATTGCCATGACGCTGACACCGTTGTTATGTCGTTTATTGTTATCAGATGATAAGTATCTGGGCAAGAAAGAAAAATCAGGAAGATTAACACAATGGTTGCAAAAGCATTATCATCAATCATTAGGTTGGGCATTGAATCATAAAACATCAGTATTAGTTGTTTCGGTAGCTATGTTTATTGTATCTGTTTTGTTGATGAGTGGTATGGGACGAAGTTTCTTACCTGAATTCAACGAAGGAGCTTTAACCATTTCTGCAGTCAGTCAACCAGGGGTTTCGTTAGAAGAAAGTAATAAGCTGGGTAATCTTTTGGAGCAGGAATTATTATCCATTCCGGAAGTGGAAAGTACGGCACGAAGAACCGGACGAGGAGAATTGGATGCTCATTCGCAAACTACTAATAGCGCTGAAATTGATGTTAACTTCACATTAAAAGATCGGAGCCAGGAAGAATTTATGGAAGAAGTTCGTCATAAACTGGCAAATGTACCTGGCGTGGCCACTACCGTTGGTCAGCCATTGGGGCATCGGATTGATCATATGCTATCAGGTACGCGGGCTAATATAGCTATTAAAATATTCGGTCAGGATCTGAATGAATTATTCCTGCTTGGCAATCAGCTCTCCTCAGCAATTAATGGTGTGGATGGCTTAGTGGATGTTAATGTTGAGCAACAAAGAGAAATTCCACAATTACAGATAAAAGCAGATCGTGGTAAACTAGCCATGTATGGTATCAGTCTAAAGGAGTTTAATGAGTTTGTGGAAGTTGCCTTTGCAGGTGAAAAAATGGCTGATATTTACGAAGGACAGCGCAGTTTTGATCTTTATCTGAGATATAATGAGGATTATACTCAAACCATTGAAGGTGTTAAAAAAGCGTTGATAGATACTGAAGACGGAAAGAAAGTGCCATTGGAATTGGTTGCCGATGTGGTTTCAGCTGCAGGACCAGGATCGGTTAGTCGCGAAAATGTGCAACGTAAAATTGTTGTCTCTGCAAATGTTGCAGGAAGAGATTTGAGAAGTGTTGTGAATGATGTTAAAGAGGTTGTAAACGATAAGGTACACCTTCCTCAAGGTTATCGAGTTGAATATGGTGGTCAGTTCGAAAGTGAAGCCAAAGCTTCACAAACATTATTGTTGACAACTCTTTTGGCCATTGGAATAATCTTTTTATTGCTCTATCAGGAGTTTAAAAACAGTAAGCTGGCAGGTATAATTTTGCTTAATCTACCGTTGGCTTTAATTGGCGGAGTTTTTGCTATTCAGTTTACTTCCGGAATAATTAGTATTCCTGCCATAATCGGGTTTATTACTTTGTTTGGTATTGCTACCAGAAATGGAATCTTATTGGTGTCGAGTTATCAGCATTTAAAAGGACAGAATTATTTGTTAAGCGAACAGATCAGGTTAGGTTCCATTGATCGTTTAAATCCTATACTAATGACTGCACTAACCGCTGCATTGGCATTGATTCCATTAGCTATTTATGGCAATGCTGCCGGTAACGAAATACAGAGTCCGATGGCAAAAGTAATATTGGGCGGTTTATTAAGCTCAACACTTTTAAATATGTATGTTATTCCGATAGTTTATTATTTGGTAAATAGAAAGTCGGAAGCTGACAATATGAAAGGAGTTAAAGCATGAGAATACTATTGATTGTAATGGCTTGTATTTATGCGATAAGTTCCAATGCGCAGAATACAATTGAGGAGGTTTTGGCAAATATCGAAAATAATAATAAAACACTACAGGTATTAAGAGCTGAAGCAGATGTTGTTAAAATGCAGAATAAAGTCGGACTAAATCCTTCAAATCCTGAAGTACAGTATACATATCAGTGGGGAAAGAATGAATCAATGGGAACCAGAAGTGAGTTAAGTATAATTCAAACTTTAGATTTTCCAACTGCTTATTTGTACCGGGGACAAATGGCTAATGCATTAATTAATAAAGCTGACATAGATTATAAAATTGCTTTTAATGAAGTAATGTTGAATGCTGTTGAGCTTTGCTATCGGGCTTTTTATGGCAAAATGTTAATAGATGAATATCAAAAGCGGTTAGATCATGCAGAGAGTATTGCCGAAGTTTATAGGTACAAGCTTGAAACTGGTGATGTTAATATTATTGAGAGTAATAAGGCTCAGTTAAATCTGCTGAATGCAAAGAATAATCTGGTTGTTTTAAAAGCGGATCAACAAGCAGTAATTGAAAAACTCACAGGTATAAATGGCGGATTACCTATTGATATCACCCAACTATTGATTGTTCATGCAACATTACCTGAAGATTTTGATACATGGTTTACAAATATGAAAGAGGTAATGCCTGAAATGATTAGTCTGCAGAAAGGTGTTGAAGCAAACCGAAAAAAGGAACAATTGAATAGGGCATTGTCTTTACCCAAGCTTTCAGGAGGTTATAGCTCCGAGAAAGGATTAACGGATAGTTTTAAAGGGATTAATATGGGGATTAGTATTCCGTTGTGGGAGAATAAAAATACAGTTAAACAGGTGCAGTTAAAGATTGTCTCATTGGAGAATCAGATGGAAGATTTACAATTACAGGCTTATCATGGATTAAAATCTTTGTATAATAAAGCCGAGAGTTTGAAGAGTACGATTGATGATTATCAGCAGGTGCTTGATAAATTGCATAGTAATGAATTACTTAAGATTGCATTGGATGCCGGAGAAATATCTGTACTTGATTTTATTGTTGAACAATCTATTTATTACGAAGCAATTGAAAACTTTGTATCTGTTCAACTTCAATACGATACAACAATGGCTCGTTTGAATTATTTTCATTACAAATAAATAAATCCCAATGATAATTCAGGCCTGTTCTTTTTTTGAATGGGCCTTTATTTTTTATTAGAAAATGGAAAGGATTGATTAATTGAGAGTTTTGACTTAAACTTATAGTAGTTTAAAGTTGTTAAGAAAAGTATAATAGTATCTGAATATATGAAAATCGGTCCTGCCACATTTTTATACCGACTAGATATTTTTTGCAGTATTTTATTACTGTGGAGCCTTGGAGTTGTTAGTGCTCATGGACAAGAGTTTCAGAATACGATACATCAGCAATGGCATTTTAATCATTTAACAGTAGACGATGGATTATCCAATAACTTTGTGCAGGCTATTAATCAGGATAAATATGGATATATCTGGATTGCCACAACTTTTGGGTTAAATCGCTTTAATGGGTTAAGTATCGAATGTTTTTATCATTCAGAATCAGATTCATCTTCTTTAAACTCAAATTATATTTCGTCTTTGTTTATCGATTCTCAAAAGCAATTACTGATTGGGACTGATAAAGGTCTTCAACAATTTAATTATCAAACACAAAATTTCATTAATGTTCCAATTCCGGATGGTATAAACTCACGCGAAGTTTTTTGTATAGCTGAAGATTTGGATAATCAATTGTTGGTAGGCACTTCAAGCGGACTTTATACAGGTTCTACAGATACTCGTGAATTTCAAAAAATAGAATTGAAACAACTAGGATTACCTAATGATTCTATTTATCGTATAAGAGTAGATGATAAAAATAATCTTTGGATAGCTACTTATAAATCAGGTTTGCATTATTATAACAGAAAGCAAAACAGCATTAAAAGTTATGTATATCAACTAACTGATGAAAAAGGTTTACCGGATAACTGGATTCATTATTTATACATCGATAAGGTAAATAGTCTCTGGGTTGGAACCTATAATACAGGATTCGCCAGGTTTAATCCATCAGATAGTACCTTTACGCATTACTTCATTAATCCGAAGGAAGAGTTTACCAGGCGCATACGAACTATTTTTGAAGATACCAGAGGCAATATGTATATAGGTAGTCGGTCAGGTCTGTTTCTTTTTGATAAGGTATCAGGTAAATCAAGTCTTTATGCATTGGAGGATCACAGTATTTCAAAGTTAAGTCAGAATTCGGTGACTTGTAGTTTTGTAGATAAGCATGATAATGTCTGGCTTGGAACTCATTCTGGTGGTGTGTCATATTTTAATACGCTTCAAAAAAAGTTTAATCATGTAAAGCAGGTAAAAAATGATTCCCGGTTTTTAAATTCAGGATCAGTTCATTGCTTTTCAAAGTATGGTGATAAACTATATATTGGCACAGAAAAAGGGATTAATGTATTTGATAAATCCAATAGAAGATTTAGTTACTGGGTTAATGATTTAGAAGATCCAAATTCATTAAGCTATGATGATGTTAAAGATATAGCCATTGAATCAAAAGATTCGATTTGGGTGGCTACCAATCGGGGTGGATTGAATTTATTAAATAGTAAGGGCAAAGTTATTAAACTCTTCAGACATGATAAATCCAATCCGTATTCATTGCCATCGGATAATATTTACAATGTATTTCTTGATAGTAGAAAGGATATTTGGGTTCTTTCTAATGACGATTGGGATAGGTTAAGTTCTGTGGTAAGCAGATATGACAGGAAAAATGATCGTTTTATACATTACCGTAAGCCATTTTTTATGGGTTTTACTGAATCTTCTTCAGGAGAATTATATGTTGGTGGCTATAGAGGCTTTTATAAGTATGATAGGAAGTCTGATGATTTTATTGCGTTTACGAACGATACGTTAATATTCAGGACGGATGTTCTGTTTGTTGATAACAATGATATTATTTGGGTGGGCAGTTACAAAGGCTTATCCCAATACAATTTTAAAACGGACACGTTTATTGATGTATCAAAGGAGCTCGACCTTGGAGCAAAAGAGATTTATGGCATCGTAGGTAAACAAAATACACTTTGGATATCATCAAACAATGGTTTGATAAGGATAAATGATATTGAGCATCTTTCAGGAAAATCAGTAAATACTTTTGTTGCAGATGATGGCTTGCAAAGCAGGGAATTTAACTATAATGCATATTTTTTAGATGAAGATGGATATTGCTATTTTGGTGGAGATAACGGTTTTAATGTCTTTCATTCTGATAGTATTGTTGTAAACCCTTATCCACCTGAAATATATTTGTCTTCAATTAATATTGAGGGCAAAGAAGTGTTTTATGGTTCCAAATTAAAAGGAGAAGTCATTATAAATCAATCTGTTTATGAAACAAAAAAGATATATCTCAGTCATCAGGTAAGATCATTTACCTTGTCTTTTGATGTTTTACATTTTGCAAATGCTAAATCCAATCGCTATAAATATAAAATTGATGAGAATGAAGAATGGACATATGCCGATGCAACCAATAACTACATAACATTCAGAAAACTGGCCCCCGGAACTCATCCCTTGATAATTTATGGAATCAATTCAGATGGTGTAGAAAGTTTACATCCTGTTGATTTAATAGTTGTTGTACATCCGCCTCTTTGGCGTCATACCTGGTTTATTTTATTATTAGTTGTGCTACTTACAGTAATGGTGTTTGTTATCATCTATTTGCGGGAAAGACGGTTGATAAAACAAAAACAACGCCTTGAAAGGATAGTTCAACTGAAAACAAAAGAGTTGGTTTTAAGAAACGAGGAGTTGAGTAAACAAAAGGAAGAGATAGAAGAACAAAAAGAAGAAATAGTAAGTCAGCGGGATACCATTTTTCATAACAACAGATTGTTGGAAGAGTATGCCAATGAACTTGAAAATAAAGTTGCTCAGCGTACTGCAGATCTTGATAGGGCTAAAGAAAAAGCAGAGGAAAGCGATCGTTTAAAAACATCATTTCTTAAGAATATAAGTCACGAAATACGTACTCCACTTAATGCCATTATCGGTTTTATTAATGTGATTGGTGATGATTTAAGCAATCCGGATAATCAAAACTATTTTGAAATTATCAAATCCAGTGGTTACACTCTTATGAAAACAATAGAAGATGTGATTGATTATGCTAAAATAGAAACCGATGCGATAAGTGTGTATATTGAACCAACTTCAGTACAAAGTTTATTGGGTGAATTACTCGAATTTTATGAAAGTGAATTGATAAAACACAATAAAGACTCGGCGCAATCAGTTCAAATAAAAATCAGTCATTTGGTTGATGATTTTGGTGATGTTGTTTACTCTGATAGGGCCCGATTAAAACAGATTATCGGTAATTTACTGAGTAATGCCATTAAATTTACACATCAGGGTGAAATAACTTTTGGGGTATGTTATGCATCTGAGTGGTATTTCGGATTTTATGTGCAAGATACCGGAATAGGAATTAATAAAGTTGATCAGGGAAAAGTCTTTGATCGTTTTCGAAAAATAGAAGAAAATACCCAAAATCTTTACAGAGGTGGTGGATTGGGCTTGTCTATTTCAAAGTACCTTGTTGAATTATTGGGTGGTACAATTGAAGTTGAATCAGTACCGGGAGCGGGTAGTAATTTTAGTTTTGTTGTAAGAAATTATCGGAAAATAAATAAAAAATTCGATTCAACAATTATCAATCTGAATGACTAACAATCATTTTGTTTGACTTATTTTAAAAGTTCAATCAAAAAAACTAGATTTAAGTTTATTATTTACCTGATTATCATGATAGGCTTAAGTAAAAAACAAGGAAAATTTCTAAAAGAAGTAATTGATCAGTGGGAAGAGGATGAGGTGATAAATGAGTCGGAGAAAAAGAAGCTTGAAGACTCCATCGAAATTCGCTCATTTGAATGGAAAAAACTGGCTGAATATTCATTTTGGATTGCAATGGTTTGCATTGTTATTGCTTTCGGGGCTATGTTTGCTGATAAATTATTGATTGATTTAGTAGAAAAGATATTTTCTTCTTCAAACTTTACATTGTGTATTCTGTTTGCTGTTATTGCACTTGCAATTTATTATTGGGCTTATAAACGCAGCCATAAATATCCAAATAAAGTATATAGCAACGAATTTATTTTAATAATGGCCATTTTATCGACAGCAACCTCTATTGGATACCTGGGGATGACATTGGATAATGGAAATGGTCATTTTTCGGTTTTGTTATTGATTGCAGCTATCATATATGCACTCATTGGCCTTCTTTTTCCTTCTAAACTGGTTTGGATATTTGCAATACTTTCGCTAGGTGCATGGTTTGGTGCCGAAACGGGTTATGTATCCGGTTGGGGAGCCTATTATTTAGGAATGAACTATCCGCTGCGATTTGTTGTATTTGGTGCTATCCTTACAGGATTAAGTTTCCTGTTTGATCGGATAAGCTTTTTACAGACCTTTAGAAAAAGTACTTACATATTGGGACTTCTTTATCTTTTCATTGCATTGTGGATTCTATCTATTTTTGGAAACTATGGAGATGTTGATGAATGGTTTGATGTAAAGCAAATCAGTTTGATTTGGTATGGTGTAATATTTGGTTTGGTTGCAATCATAGCCATTTGGTGGGGACTAAAACAGGATGATTATACGAGTCGTAGTTTTGGTCTTACGTTCCTGTTTATTAATTTATATACCAAATATTTTGAATACTTCTGGGATGCAATGCATAAAGCCATCTTCTTTTTAATTTTAGCAGGTACATTCTGGTTGATAGGTAACAATGCTGAAAAAATCTGGAATCTGAAGTTTTTAAATAGAAAGGAAATATTGGAAGATTAATCTTTCACCCCGTTATTCTCTATATGCCTTTAAAAGCACTATCTTTGCACAAATTTTTTTGCGAATGGTATCGATTAATCAGTTAACTGTTGATTTTGGAGGTTTTAAATTATTTGAGGATGTTTCGTTTTTGATCAATCCCAAAGATCGTATTGGTCTGATTGGTAAGAACGGTGCAGGTAAATCAACTTTGTTAAAAATCATTGCAGGTCAGATGGAACCAACCTCGGGTTTGGTAACTAAACCGAAGGATTTTAAAATTGGTTACCTGCCTCAACATATGAATTACACTGATACCCGCAATGTTGTTGACGAAGTTGAGTTGGCGTTTTCTGAAATTAAAGATCTGGAAAAAGAGATTGAATCAATTAATATAGAGATTGGGGAACGAACTGATTACGAATCAGAATCGTATATGAAGTTGCTCGACCGATTAAACGAAAAAACAGAACGTTTCAACCTTATGGGTGGGGCTAATCATACCGGTTTAATTGAATCTACACTAAAAGGATTGGGTTTTGAACAGTCCGATTTTACAAGAAATACCGGTGAGTTTAGTGGAGGTTGGCGAATGCGTATTGAGTTGGCTAAGATTCTTTTGGAACAGCCCGATATGTTTCTTCTGGATGAGCCAACAAACCATCTGGATATTGATTCAATACAGTGGCTTGAAGATTTCCTGAAAAATTATAGTGGAGCAGTTGTTCTAATCTCTCACGATAAAGCATTCCTTGATAATATTACCAAACGAAGTATCGAAATATCGTTGGGACGTATTTATGACTATAAGGCTAACTATTCGCGCTTTATGGAATTACGACAGGAAAGGAGAGAGCAGCAGTTAAACGCTTACAAAAATCAACAAAAGAAAATTGAAGATACCGAGAAGTTTATAGAGCGATTCAGATACAAAGCCACTAAGTCGGTTCAGGTTCAGTCGCGTATTAAGCAATTGGAGAAAATAGATCGGATTGAGGTTGATGAGTTTGATAAAGCTGCTTTAAATATAAAATTTCCACCTTCACCACGTTCTGGAACAGTTGTAATAAAGGCTGATAGATTGAGTAAGGCGTATGGTGATTTGCTGGTTTTGGATGAGGTTGATATTGCCATTGAGAGAGGTGAAAAAGTTGCTTTTGTGGGTCGTAATGGTGAAGGAAAAACAACCATGGCCCGCATCATTATGAGTGAACTTGCTCATCAGGGAAAGTTGGATTTAGGACATAATGTGAAAATCGGATATTTTGCACAGGATCAAGCCGAACGACTAAATGACAATCATACTATTTTTGAAACCATCGATTTAGTAGCTGTTGGAGACATTCGCACCAAAATAAGGGATTTGTTAGGTGCCTTCATGTTTAGTGGTGAAACGGTTGATAAAAAAGTTAGTGTTTTATCAGGAGGTGAACGTACTCGATTGGCAATGGTAAAATTGCTGTTAGAACCGGTTAATTTGCTAATTCTTGATGAGCCAACCAACCATCTTGACATGCGCTCAAAAGATATTCTAAAAGAAGCTCTACGCGATTTTGAAGGCACAGTAATACTGGTATCTCACGATCGTGAATTTCTGGATGGATTGGTGGATAAAGTATATGAGTTTCGTCATCGAAAAATAAAAGAATACCTGGGTGGTATCTATTATTTCCTTGAAAAGAAAAAGCTTGAAAATCTGAATGATTTAAATCTTAAGTCAACTGATTCTTCTAAAAAGAATGATGAAAAAACAGAAACTGCTTCCAAGCTATCATATGAGGAAAGAAAAGAACTCAATAAGAAAGTGAAAAAAGCTGAACGTTTGGTAGCTGATTATGAAGTTAAGATTGCTAAGTTGGAGGGTGATTTGGAGCAATTGACCGAAGCTATGAACCTGCCTGATAATGCAGGTGATGAGCAATTGTTCAAAGATTACCATCAGGCGGAAAAGCAGCTGGAATCGAAAATGGAGGAATGGGAAAATGCCCAACTGGAATTAGAGGATTTACAGGAACAAAAAAATAAACTGGATTAAAATATGGCTAAAGATCAAATGGTATTTGGTATACGTGCAGTAATTGAAGCTATTGCAGCAGGTAAAGAAGTTGATAAGGTATTTATAAAAAAAGGATTACAGGGCGACCTTTTTCAGGAGTTTCTGGATGAAGTGAAAGCTAATAATGTACCTTTTCAGTTTGTTCCTATTGAAAAATTAAACCGAATTACCCGTAAAAATCATCAGGGAGTAATTGCTTTTATTTCTCCGGTAGTATATCAGGATGCTGAGCAATTAATTCAGATGTTATATGATGAAGGAAAAGAACCTTTTGTAATAGTTCTTGATCAGTTAACGGATGTACGTAATGTTGGTGCCATTGCACGAACTGCCGAATGTGTTGGTGCAGATGCTATTATTATTCCTGATAAAGGAAGTGCTCCTATTAATTCAGATGCCATAAAAACTTCTGCCGGAGCATTGCATACATTACCTGTTTGTCGTACTTCTAATTTGTTTAAGACAGTTGAGTATTTAAAAAATAGTGGTTTAAAATTAGTTGCTGCTACCGAAAAAGGTGCTGAGGCATACGATAAAATAGATTATTCCGGTCCGGTAGCACTTATTATGGGCTCAGAAGATACAGGTATCTCTAATCAGTTATTGAAAATAGCTGATTATAAGAGCTGTATACCTATTAAAGGTGATATTAAGTCATTGAATGTATCTGTTGCAGCAGGGGTTTTAATGTATGAGATCCTAAAATCGAGACAGTAATTTTTTTGACTAACGTTATTTTTGTTAGTAATACCTGTAAATACTGGTAAAAAGGCAAACTTATACGGTGTTTTTGGTGTAAGGTTTCATGAATTTTGTCACCATAAATTTGATTTTTCTCATAATGTTTCTAAATTCGAAAGGTTTTGCGATGAAGAAAAATCAAATTTTTTAATCAAAAACATCGTTTATGATCCACAAGGAAAGAGTCCTAAAGGCCCTCAATAACGAGCAACCGGATAGAGTGCCGTTTTTTTATTGGGACGTACCCGAATTTGGTGTTAAGTTGATGAAACACCTGGGGTTAGAAAATCGTGATCAATTACTTGAGTATTTAGATGTTGATTTTCGATGGGTGGAACCAGACTATGTTGGCGAAAAATTAATAAAAGAAGAAGGCAAGAAGAAGGTTGATATATGGGGTGTTGGATATTCAAAAGTTAAAAATGGTGATTTTGAATATTGGGAAGCAACCAAATTTCCTTTGGAAGGAATTACTGACCCTGCCTTTCTCGATGATTATAACTGGCCAACCACAAGTCTGTTTGATTTCACAACATTGTCATCCAAGATTGAAAAGTATAAAGACTACGCTATTATGACCGCACCCGGTTATTCTTCGCCTGGCCTGTTCCGTATTATACAGCGTTTGCTGGGACGTGAAGCTTTTCTGGATGTCATTATGTATCATCCCAAATTCTTCGAGAAATTATCTCAAAAGATTGTTGGTTTTTACACTGATTTTATTGCTGAGTTCTTTGATAATGGAGGTGATAAAATCGATTTCATTCGTATCGCTGATGATTTTGGAACCCAAAGTGGGTTAGCAATCAGCAACGATATTTGGGAGCAATATTGTAAACCAGCAATTGAGGCTTTTACCGAAATCCCAAAACAACATGGAGTGAGGTTTTACATGCATTCCTGCGGGGGAGTGCGTAAATTATTACCAGAATTTATCAGCTTGGGAGCAAGTATTCTCGATCCGATACAAACCCGTGCCTTTGGTATGGAGCCGTTAGGATTGAAAGAGGATTTTGGTAATTACATTACTTTCTGTGGTGCACTTGATGAAGAATTGCTTCTGAGAAAAGGTACACCAAGAGAGGTAAAAGACGGAGTTAAACACCTTTTGGATATGATGGCTCCTAAAGGTGGGTTTGTGTTAGGTCCGTCGCACAAACTAAAGGTAGAAACTCCGGTAGAAAATGTGGTTGCCATGTATGAGGCAGCAAAAGAATGGACCTATTAGTCATTGAATAATCGCATTACTTGGCCTTATCTCACTGGGATAAGGCTTTTTTTATGTTTTTGTCTATAGAATTATTGTTTAATAAGTATTAGATTCGTATTCTAATAAATTAATACCTATAAATTATGAAGAAACTTATTTTGGCTTTAAGCTTGTTTTCTATTTCGTTGGTGGGATCAGCCCAACTTCGTTATAATCTTGAGGTTGGAAAGAAATATGGGTTAAAGCAACTAACCAGCCAAAACATCACACAATCAATTCAGGGTATGGCCCAGAATATAAAAAACACATTTGGTGGTGATATTACTGTAACCATTAAATCGAAAGATGGAGATGTTTATACATCGGATTTGATTTATGAAAGTCTGATATTTAAAATGGAAAGCCCTATGTTTTCAATGGGGTATGATTCAACCGATGAAAATCAGGAAGAAAATGCCATGTCGGGAATGTTTAAAATCATGGTGGGTCATGTGTTTTCCATGAAATTTAATCATAAAGGTGAAGTACTGGAGGTAACTGGTTTTGCTGATGTTCTGGAAAAGATGCAATCAGAAGCTGTTGGTCAGTCAATGGCTGGCGCAGTTCAGGAAAGCCTGAAAGGACAATTTAGTGATGAAAGCATGAAGCAAAATATGGGCACAATGCTTATCGTATATCCGAATGATAAACCTGCTGCGGGATTAACCTGGAATAAAACCATGGAACAGAGCGGAGCATTGCCTGTTACGAGTGTGTTTAATTATAAAGTTACTTCAGCTACTGGTACAGTTGTTGAAATGGAAGGCACGGGAACTATGACAACTAAAGAAGGTTTTTCACAGGAAACTATGGGTATGACTCAGCATTTTGATTTGAATGGTAATATTTCAATGACAGCAAAAATTGATGCAAAAACGGGTTGGCCAGTGAGCATTAAACAAACTCAGACTTTGGAAGGGAATATTTCAATTGAATCGCCACAATTGCCTGCTCCTATGGAAGTGCCAATGTCTATTAAAGGAGAGTCGACATATACAGCATTGTAAAAGAATAGCTTACAATAAGAATAAAGAAAGGGGCTTTAAGCCCCTTATTCTTTGCCTTTGTTCCAACTCTCTTTATTAATGAGATCACCAGCTTTGGTATAATGTTTCCATTTACCATGTCGTAAACCGTTTTTGTATCTACCTTCTATTTTAATTTGTCCATTTCTATAATAATAGAAAGCATCACCATCCAATAAGCCATCTTCAAGTATTAGTTCTGCCTTTTTACGGCCGTTACTGTAATATTCAATGTATTTGCCATCTAATACATCATCATCAAAATCAACTTCAGCTTTCACAGTGTGTTCATCATCTTCAAAATAGAAAATAGCTGTACCATCAGCTTTTCCGTCATCATAAGGTATTGCGGATGAAATATTGCCGGAAAAATAATAATTACGCCATAAACCTTGTGGTAAGCTGTCTTTCATTTCGCCCTCATGTATAAGTACACTATCCTGAACATTTTGTGGATGAGTAAGCCAGTAATTAATGGTTCCTTCATTCCAGGGGAAGGTATCATCTAATCGCATTTTAAATTTAAGATCTCTGTATTCATCAATGTATAAATCTTCAGCAGCATTTTGCATAGCTTCCAATTCTTCATACAACAGGGCATCTTCATCATGTTGAGCCAAAAGTTTTGTTTCAAACATTTGCCCGTTGGCATTAAGCTGCCAACCTATATTGGTAAAGTTGATCAACAGATTCTTATTTTTCTTCAGACTTTTCTTGGTATTTGCATCGCTATAGTAGTATAAATGCTGATATACTTTAGGCATCTGCACAAATAACGAAAAGTTACTTTCATCATTAAATTCTTCAAAAAACGATTTAAACGAAGCCGAACGTGCAATTGTATTTCCAACCAAATAATCATCGATGGTATTCATTAATGTGTTTACTGAGTTTGAGAATACAACGTAATTATCAATGTAAGTGAAATAAGGCTTTTCAATGCCATTCATAAATTTACCCAAAAACATTTTAAAGAAACCTTTCATTTGCAGAAAGTGAATTTGATGATTACGATATTCGACTTCATCAAATTTAACAGGAGTGCGTTTTTTGATGTGCTTTAAAAAGAGGTTCATTTGTTCCTTAGCATTGTCAATATCATTGGCTTTAATTGCCATCAGAACATCAAGTTCACGAGCGTTGGATTGAGGTTGTAATTTTGCTAAGGCGAATTCACCATCCATCCATGAGAAAAGTATATCGTTGAATTCCAGGTTTAACCAATTTTCAGTCATTTCAATTCCTGATAGGTAGGTTTTATAACCAATTGAATCAACCAGTTTGTACTGAGCTAATATGTCGTTATAAAATAATTGAAAATTAGATGTGTTGATCGACATAAAAAGTGCTGTTTCAGCTGGTAAAATAATTTGCGCTTCAAGTTTGCCACCATCAGCTTTTACAAGCGCATTTACAATGGAAGGAATAGAGTCATAATAATTAGTATAACCTGAAAGACGAATGTTTTTATCTTCTAAATGGGTAACCAATGAAGAGAATGCAAGCACTTTACTAATACTTTTGAGAGATTCCTTTAATTCAGGTGCAATGCTTCCGGCAAAATTTGCGATCTGACTGTAGTTAATATAAAAATTAACCATCCCACTTGCTGTTTCGTTTTGAACTTCATTGAATTTATCATGGTTGAACCATTGTTCTGTATTAATTGCCTTAACAGTTTTATTTATTAATTGTGATGACAATGAACCAATCAAAAGATTTTCGTGAATACATAGATGAATGATGTCAGTTGGCTGATCGTAACACAAGGTATAAACAGAAGTGCTGTCAACAATACGTTCTTCTAACTGATAATTCATCAAGTTAGAAAGTTGTGGAAGAATGGATAACTTTCCATATTTACCAATATCAACAGCAAAAACGGTTTCAAAATCTTTATCATTCAGCATCTGAATAGATAAAGCCATCGGACGATCTTTAAAAATACTTCTAATCAGTGCGTTTTCTGTCATTAATGAATCAAAGATCATCATATTGGCTTCGTATTCATCAAAATAATCTGCTTCTATCATGCTTTCCCAAAGCTCACTGTTTTTGATTTCGCGCCATGCAGAAGTTAGATTTTTGGTTTCAATAACGATAACTGATTCCGGTTGTATGGCTTGAAGCGGTGTGAGTTTTTCAACTTTAATAAATTGCAGGTAAATAAAAAAGCCTAAGATGGCTAACACAATTATTGCAATGAAAAGAAGGAAGTATTTTACTATTTTCATTCGATATTAAGTTTTCTAATCGGTTTTAAAGTTTGTTAATCATTGAATTAACAGATTGCTAAAAGGCTACATTAAATAAAACATTTTTATTTGTAATACAGAATGGTTTACTGAAACTAGCTAATTATTTAGAATGAGTTGTAATAGTTTGATTTTGTATAGAAGTTTCTGAAAGACTATTTTTGCGAAAATTTTTTCAATGTATTCAGGCAATATCACCAAGTTATATCTGATTAAAATAGCCAAATGGTTTATGCTGACCATGCCTATTCTGTTACTTTTTTACCAGGATTTAGGTTTCTCAGTTGAAGAGTCATTTCAGTTAAAAGCTATTTACAGTATTGCCATTGTCATATTTGAAATACCTTCAGGTTACGCAGCCGATGTATTAGGGCGAAAGAAAACTTTAATTATAGGAAGTATATTGGGCACATTAGGTTTTGCAATCTATTCTGTAACCAGTTCTTTTTATGCTTTTATGGCAGCCGAGTTAATTTTAGGTGTCGGTCAAAGCTTTATTAGCGGTGCTGACTCTGCTTTGTTGTACGACAGTTTAAAGGCCGATGGGAGAGAAAAAGAATATCTGAAGTATGAGGGAAGAAACTTTTCGGTTGGTAATTTTAGTGAGGCTATTGCAGGGTTTATGGGAGGAGCACTTGCTGAATGGAGTTTGCGGATGCCTTTTGTATTTCAGACAGGTATTGCATTTATAGCTGTGCCTGCGGCCTTTATGCTGATAGAACCTAAATTATATACACGCACGCAAAAAGCTACCTGGGCGGATATCTGGAATGTTGTAAAATATGCGATGCTTAAAAACAAGAGTCTTCGATACAATATAATTTATTCTTCTATAATTGGTTCTGCAACATTAAGCATGGCGTGGGTTTATCCACTATATCTTAAAGAAGTTGGGTTTCGAGAGATTCACATTGGAACCACCAGTACAGTATTAAATCTTATTGTTGGTTTTACAACCCTGGCGGCATATAAAATTGAACGAAAACTTAAACCAAAATCAACTGTTTTTGGAACCACAATAATTATAACTGCAGCCTTTATCCTGGCAGGAGTAATCCATTCATATTGGGTACTGCCGGTTTTAGTAGTGTTTTATTTCTCGAGAGGAATTGCTACTCCTGTGCTGAAAGATTATATCAATCGTATAACATCATCTGAAATTCGGGCCACTGTGTTGTCTATCCGAAGCTTGTTGATCAGGGCATTCTTTTCTATTCTTGCACCAATGTTTGGGTATGTAACAGACCGTTTGTCATTGAGTCAGGCCTTTATGATTATAGGTGCAGTTTTTATGGTTCTTACAAGTTCCAGTATTTTTCTTTTCTTAAAATCACTGGAAGAAGGTTCGAACGATTAGCTTCCTTTTCGAAATGATAGATAAAGCAGATAAAACAATACAAAAATAGGTAAAACTGCCGTTGGAATTGCTGCTTTTTGGCCAAACAACTCAAGTGCTGTAACAACAGCAAAGCCTGAACTTTTAACGGTAATTAAAAGGTTGTCGGAAGTTATAATTGCTTTGTTTTTTGAAATTCTGTTGAATAGGTTTTCGTGTAATATGCCTGTTATAAAATGGGATATAAGAAGTACTGCTGAGATACCGATGAGCATGTTGCTTTGATGGAAGAACACTGCTCTGTTGACGCCAATAGCAATAAAAATAAGTATGGCAAAACCCCAGTCGACAACTTTACCTCTTACTTCATTAACCGGGTTTCTGATTTTTCCAATCAGTAATATCCGTGATAGAGCCAATGGTATAATGATGGTTTTAACCATTAATAAAAACAACTTGGAAGATGATATTTCATTATTGCCGGTTAAATATCCTACAACAAATGGAGTGAGAATTATGGTGAAGATAAAGGCTCCTAAAACACCTTTAATCGAATACTCAATATCACCTTTCAAAATGGAAGAGAAAGGTATTATAGCTACCCCGGGCGCTGTTGTTGCGATGATCACAAAACCATAAAATAGTTCCTCATCAGAAATCAATAAACGCGCTGATGCAAGCATGATGGCAGCATATAAAATGTAGTTTAATAAAGCTCCTTTCAACATCGGAAACAAAAGTTTATTAAAAGGGTAGAGGCTTTGGGTACGTATATTTGTCATTGAAAAAGTCATTACCAGAGCCAGTATATAAGTGGTGTGTTTTTTCAAATGAATGGCATAATCGCCTATCCATAGTCCAAGTATAACTGCTAATATTAGAATTACATTCCGATTGGTAATGAATGAAAGAACTTTTCTCATTTTATGATGATTGGTATAAACAAACTTACAAAATTGAAAATGGCTTTGCAGGCAAGAAAACATGATATATATCTATTGTTCCTATGAAGTTATTGCAAAACCTTTCCTATTTTTGAAGAATAAATCAACCAATATGTCTGAAAACACTTTTCATACTTCTTCCATACCTGAAATTTTTTATTCTGATTCAACAAAGAAGCCATTTACTCACTGTAAAGTTTGTCAAAAGGATGTCATTCAGACGGGTGAACCTTATATAATCGAAAAGGCTTATGGCCAGGATTTGATCAAAGGTAAGCGTGATATGATTTTCGAAGTGGTATATTGTTTGGATTGTATACAGGAGATCAATGAATCCTTATCGGAAGAATCCAGAGAGAGGATAAGTAATTATTTCAAAACACATACAAATCTGGATAAAAGAGATAAGGAATTAAAGAAGTATGAGTTATTTGAAATAGATATATGGCTTAACAATTGTATAGTCAAAAACAAATCAATCGACGAGGTTGATGAGTTTCAGATTTATGCTTTATGTATTGGCAACGAGTTGTTGTTTCATCAGGCACCATATATGGTTTGTGGAGAAGCTATTGAAGAAGTAATGGAATTGTTATCAAATAAAAGTCTGGATATTTTAAATGACTTAATGACGGATATAATTGATTTGCCACCACAGTACAGGGAGTTGTTTAAGACACGAACACCAATGATTTTTTAGTACAACAAAATTACAATTTACGAATGAAAGGTCAGCTTTATATGATCCCCAATACATTAGGGGAGAGTCCGATTGAATACAATTTGCCAACCGATGTGATCGAGATTATAAGGTCGCTAAAATATTTTGTCGTTGAAAATGTTCGTTCAGCCCGTCGCTTCCTGAAAAAAGTTGATAAGGAGATTGAAATTGAAGAACTTACTTTTTTTGTGCTGGATAAACATACACAAACGAATGATATTCCATCATTTTTAAGGCCATTACATGATGGTAAAAATATGGGAATGATTTCAGAGGCTGGTTGTCCGGGAGTGGCTGATCCTGGTGCAGACATTGCTAAGTTGGCACACGAGAGTAATATTAGAGTGATACCCTTGGTTGGACCATCATCTATTCTGATGTCGGTGATGGCTTCGGGATTGAATGGTCAGAGTTTTGCTTTTCATGGCTATTTACCTGTTAAAAAGGGAGAGGCGCCAAAAGCAATAAAAGCTTTGGAAGACCGGTCGAGAAAAGAAAATCAGACACAACTTTTTATTGAGGCTCCATATAGAAATATGAGAATGTTACAGGATATAATTCAGACTTGTAGTCCTAAAACACGTTTGTGTATTGCATGCGACATTTCGCTGGAAACAGAATACATCGTTACAAAAAGTATTGCGCAATGGAAAGGCAAGGTTCCTGATATTAATAAGCGGCCCGCAATATTCTTAATTTTAGCATAACATAACAAAAAACTCCGTTGAGATTCTTCAACGGAGTTTTTTGTTATAATGATTTAGTTTTTATTCAAAACGAGCGAGGAATCGACTCTTTTTACTTTCTGGTGCCATAATGAAGGTAAATGATTTTTCCCCAATACCAACATTTTGTTTGCGATCATCTGCCTTTAAAGCCTGAACAATCTGATTGTATTCTTTATTAGATGATAAGGTTTGCATCATACCATTTTTGTAAGTGAAATAAACCCACGTATTTTCATCAAATTCAATATACATATCAAGTGAATTACCACTTCTTTTTCGCATTATTTCAGCTTTAACTTTTGCTTTTCGATTAACGATATATTCTTTCAAATAGGCAAGATCAACCTCTCCATCTGCTCTAAAAGCTCTTTCTCCAGAATCCCAAATAAAATCAATATTACTAAAGAACAGCATTTGTTTTAATTCTTCATGTATTTTCTCTGAAGCACCTGTACCGTTACGTTCAGCTTCCAGTTTTTCAGCTTCTTTTCGGCCAGCTAGTTCAGACAATCGTTTTGTAAAGGTGTCTTTAGTAAGTTTTGATTCTTTAGCTGATGAATTCAATATGGTTGTATAAAGTACATCTAAAGCTTCCTGATTAAAGAAGAAGTCAATTCCTAACATAGTGCTGACAGTTATTTCTTCTTTGTCTCTTTGGTCCAGTAAAGTACCCGATGATAAAAGTTTTATCTGATCCAGATCTATACCCATATCAAATTTACCTTCGGCCAATATGTTACAGTCTGATTCACGGAAACTGATAATTTTGCCTATTGAATCAGGATTTGCATGCTTGTATTCAGAGGCTATGTCGAAAGACTTGTTCTTATCATTATAAATCAAGTATCCATCTCCTGTGATCATAGGAATGTCGCTGTAATCTTCCCTGCTTTCGAGAAAAGAACTGTAAACATGCGTACTATCCTTTGTGATGAAGAAATCTTTGTAAATGTTACTGTATTCAAAACTTTGAGACTCTTCTGTTATAGGAATTCTAACATTATTGGCATCCATACGTGAATCAAATCGTACGTATGTTTGCGGGCCTGTTGGACAACGATGTAGCATTTGTGCTCCACCACTGAAGTTTAAGTCCTTATAAGATGCTTCCAGTTTAATGTCGCCTTTGAAGGCAAAATGACTGTTAAAAGTAAACAGGTCTTTTTCTGTTATCTTACCTTCTGCAAAAGTTTTGGTTTCTTTATCCAGACCAATGTTATGCATATCAATGGTTAGTTTCTTTCCGTCGCCATTGAAGTAGTCATATTTACCATACCCATTGTATTCATATTTACCAATAACATTCACTCTTGAATCATATAAAACATGAGTAAAAGCACTGTCTTGCTGTAAAATTATCTGTACACTGTCGAGTGGATCAATTGCTGCATCTTCACGAATCGTAACGAAACCGTCACTCAGCATAAGGTTGGCATCTCCAACATCAATTTGTTTGACTTCTTCAGCATAGATGGTCTTCAACTCAACATCGTATCTGGCCATTGGAACATAAAAGGACAGTGAATCCTGGCGGCGATGTGTTGAAATAAAGCGGTTTCCTTTTGATCCCCGGGCTCCCATGTAGATATCATTTTTGTCCATATCCCATGAGAATTCGCTGATAAATGAAATGTATCGGTTATCGGTAAAATCTACACGGCTACCACCACTACGTGATGAGAATGTACCCTGACGGGTTTCAAAATCTATATTCGAAATAAGATTGGTTGTTGAGAAACTAACTCCTTCCATTTCAGCACCAGCCAGGTTAAAGTCAGATGAGTCAGCTACCACAACATGATCGCTGAAGTCCATTTCTTTTGATACCAGGTTTGCGCTTCGCATATAGAAAGTACCGGCTCCGGTTGATCCGTATGGTGTTACCTTCATTCGGCCTTTTAACTGGGCTTCTTTGTTAAACATCGTGAAGTTTTCTTCCTGTGTTTTAGCCCATATCTCTTCCTGCTCAGGCAAGTATTCAATAACAACATAGTTAGCCTGAACATCGGGATATTTTGTTCCTTCAACACGTTTATCCACGGTAAACTTATGAGCCTGACCGGTAACTTTATCTGGTAAAAATGTAAATTCTTCTGAGTGAGATGTAGTTGTTACGTATGCAAGAATTCCGTTACCTTTTAAACCAGCATTACTTAGGTCGATATGGTTGGTAAAGGTTGCTTTATTATTGTAAATCGGATATCCTTCTTCGGGTGTATTACGTGTAAAACCAAGTGAATAATCAGGACGAATGGTTAAACTGTCTCTGAATGTGGGGAATATATTTGATTCAAAAACCCCACCGAAATTAAAGTTATCTGGTGTAAGGGTATTGATACTATCCATCTCGAAAGGATCGAGTGTGAAGAAAAAGTTTTCCCTGTCATATGCTCCATTCTGAATGTCTTTTCGATCGAAAAATACTTGCGATTCAATTTTACTGTTAAGGATAGGGTAGTGGGGATTTTTCTTCGCACCGGATTTGTTATCGGAATCATCAATTTGAAGATAGCCGGATAAGTGAGCAATAGTATTATTAACTGTTTTAAGGAGTGGTTGACCAAAGTAGTCTGTTTCACCTGATAATACTTTCATACGTAATGAATCAATATTACTCATATCAATCCTAAAGTCCTCGTAAGAGAATTTAAAACCATTACCAAAGAGGTTTAACATACCAGCATTGATGGTTCCGTTAAAGACAAAGTTCCGGTTTTCCTTAAGTATGATTTCCTTGTTTTCGGGGAAGAAAACAACATTCTGATGATCACAAATAGAAATGGATTCAACACCATTCATATTAAGGTCGTAATTCTTTAAATCGAGTTGGGCATTAACAATTTCTCCTGGAGTGATAGAATTAAAACGTATCACATCAAAGTCTTTCTTACCTATTCGGAATAGTAAATAATCCTGCAGTCGCTGACGAATGGTTATCTCATCGGTATTTACATTGTATCCAATAAAACCATAAAACGATAACTCAATAACTTGCTGACGAATAGGACTCTCTGGTAAACCCATATACTGAGCATATTCTGATGCAGTAAAAGGTCTACCGTGGTAATATTTACTACAGTTTTTAAGGCCCTGTAATGGATGGATGGCATCCATTCCCTGGAGTCGGTTATAGAATTCTTCTCTGAAATAACTTAATGATTCAAAAAAGGCCTGGTTCTGGGCAGCTCCTGAGATCATTCGTAAATCCATATATTGACTTCCAATCTCCCATTTAATAAGCTCAACATCCATACTGATATTATGGAATGTATCAAAGTAGGGGCTTAAAGCAAGACCTTCACCATTCCTGATCAGATGGATTTCATTTAAGTCGGCCATATATTTAAAAATCAGTCCCGGATGATAAACAAAGGCTGTATCCAACTTAATCTTAATCTCAGTGTCGTTACTAAGAATCTGATCTTTTCGTAGAGCAAAGTATAATGATTTGGCAGTCATAAAAACTGTATCGTTTCGCGATATGGTAATTGTTGCCGGATTATCTTCGGTACCTGCACCTAAGAATTTTGCACCATTTTGGGCAAAACCACCTTCGTAATCAATGCTGGGGTGAATTTTTTCGATGGTAAATCGCTGTTTGGTTGTAATAAATTTTGGATAAATAGTACTTGCCGGTGAAGTCACCGTCATTACCTTATGAGAGACTCTACCATGCAAAGCATGATCGAAATAATGTTTATTATAAAAAAGAACCGAATCAACTTCAAAAGACGGTTTATCCATCTCAACCTGATAACTATCGAAGGTCGCATAGACCATATCCGGTTTAAAATCTGATCGTTCCCATGTAATTCTACCTTTATCTCCTTTCCATATTTTATCTAAAGGATAAAAAATTCCCTTAGTGTCAAATATTATAATACTATCATTTTTAGAGTGACAAACAAGATCTGTTTCGCCAACCTTAATTGCCAACTTGTCGCCATCAAAAAAGTATCGATAGTCTTTTGTATTACATTGCCAATTTACTGCAGGAGTGGAGAAAATGATATTGCTGGAGATCAAATCTTTGCTAATGCTAAGAAAGCTGATTAAATGACGTAAAGCGTATCGTGGTGTTGCCAAAAGACTATCAACAGTACTATGCCATACATTAAAGCTGTTTAAATCATGCTCATTTGTTTTAAATGTCATGATTGTTGAAAGGTATGAATAGTAATCAGGGTAAGGGCGAGCTCTTTTTACAGCCAGTTTGTTACATGTTTTAATAACCAGATGCTTAAGGGAGTCATCTATTTCAGGATTGTTCCAGAATAATTCGAAACTCTCCATGTATTCTTTTGCTTCCTTTTTGTTGGCAACATTTGTAAACTTTTCATTCAGCTCTTCCAAAAAAACATCAGGAGAATCACTGAACTTTGTTACTTGTGCCGATATTGATAAAAGTATAAATAGAAATAAAGATAGTGCTAATAAACGTTTAATCATAAGTTAATAACTTTTCAGCAATGGCATATAAATCTAACTATTCAGCCAATATATACGAAGCTGCAACCCAATTGTTGTCATTTTTATGTGAAATGTACTTTAACTTGTACTTTTCACATTCCTGATTGATAATATCCAGATCTTCCTGGTAAAATCCACTTAGTAATAATTGACCACCTTTAATAAGTGAAGACTGGTAGTGTTTAATGTCTTCGAGTAGAATGTTACGATTGATATTAGCTAAAATAATATCGAAAGTTCTATTGACTAATCTTTCAGCTCCACCAATTTCGATGGACATGTTTTTTATTTTGTTAAGACTAAGATTTTCAACGGCATTGTTATAAGCCCATTCGTCAATGTCTATTCCAACAATTGAGGAAGCCTTTTTCATAGAACAAAGCATTCCTAAAATACCTGTGCCACAACCCATATCAAGAACCGATTTACCTTTTACATCAGATTCTAATATGTATTGCAACATTTGACTGGTTGTTGAGTGATGGCCCGTACCAAATGACATTTTGGGTTCAATCAAAATTTCATATTTATAGTTGCCTTCTAAAATATGAAAAGGGCTTCGAACAACACATTTATTTGCAATAACAATTGGCTGAAAATAATTTTTTTCCCACTCTTCGTTCCAATTAATATCAGGCATAACTTCGTCTTTAAAACTTAATTTTATGCCCTCTAGTGGATTATGAATTGATTTTATTAAGGAAGAGTTGTAATCTTTTGAAGGAATAAAGGCATCGAAACCATATTCAGTTTCACTAAAACTTTCAAATCCAAGTTCTCCCATTTGTGCCATTAACAAGTCACTGGCAATTTCATTGACTGGGGTAAGTGTTACCGCTACTTTTGTATATTCCATCGTTTTTTTGCAAAAGTACTGAAAAGATTCTTTGTTATTATTCTTTTAGAAATTTTAATAGAGGCTGAATAAACTGATCAAAAGCTTCGATGTGTGGTAAGTGTCCAATGTTTTCAATTTCTATAAGTGTAGCGTTAGGGATCGCTTTCATTGTTTCTTTACCTAGTATATTATAAAGCCCCATCGTTTTTCTAACATCTTCACTAACCAATGGTTTGCCAAGAGCTGTTCGGTCACGTGTTCCAATAATAAGAAGAGTTGGAGAACTTACATTTCCAAATTCATAGACAACAGGTTGAGTGAAAATCATGTCATATGTTAAGGCAGCATTCCAGGCAATGGTTTTGTATTCTGAGTTCAAAGTCCAGCCAGCCAGTAAGTTTACCCATTCATCATATTCAGTTTTCCATTTGTTATCGTAGTAACTTACCAATTGATATTTTTTAATGCTTTCATAGTTTTTTTTCAATTCATTTTGATACCACCATTCAACAGGTTTATAAGGGACTTTTAATTTCCAGTCTTCAAGACCAATAGGATTTTCCAATATTAGTTTTTCGGTAATTTTAGGATACATTAAGGCAAATCGGGTTGCCAACATACCACCCATTGAATGTCCGAGTATTGCTGTTTTATTAATATTCAATGAATCCAGTAGAGTCTTTGTGTTGTTTGCCAATTGTTGAAAAGTGTAATGAAAATGATCTGGTTTTGACGATTTGCCAAAACCAATCTGATCAGGAACAATCACTCTGTATCCTTCTTTTGTAAGAGCATTAATTGTTGTTTTCCAATAAGCCCCATTAAAATTCTTACCATGCAGTAAAACAATATTTCTACCGTTGGGATTTTCCGGTTTAACATCCATATACGACATTTTTAGCTCCTGATTTTGAACAAACAAATTAATGGTTGAGACAGGATATGGATAGGTGTAGTTGGATAATTCTATGTCAAGCCATTGTAATTGCTTGGTTTGTGAAGAAGTAAATCCGAAAGTGAAAAATGTAATGAGTATGAAAAGGAAGTGTTTCATATAGTGTAGTTTAATGTTTTTTGTTTTTATTCTGAAGTGCCTATGAATTCATTAAAAATGGTTGCCAAATAATTTCGACAACCATTTGTTTTGTAATGTTCTTAATTACTCACACTATCTAATAGTTGAAGGTCTTCCTTATCGAGATGAATTTGAGCAGACTCAAACAATGTTTCAAGTTGAACATGACTTGTGGCACTGGCAATAGGTGCTAAAATATTGGTTTGAGCCAGAAGCCATGCCAAAGATATTGCCGCCTGCTGCGTGTTATGTTTTTCAGCTATTTGATCTAATGCATCCAAAATAGCAAAACCTTTCGAATTCATATATTGTTTAGCTCCTGCGCCTCGAACACTTTTGCTTAAATCATTATCTGTTCTGTATTTTCCTGTTAAAAATCCGGATGCCAACGACCAATATGGAAAAACACTTAAATCATATTTCTTAACTAGTGGTAGATATTCACTTTCATATTTAGTTCTTTCAACCAAATTATAATGAGGTTGAAGAGCAACATATTTCGGGAAATTGTTCTGTTCGGCAATTTCTAATGATTGGATCAGTCTGGTTGGGGATATATTCGAAGCAGAAATATGTCTTACTTTACCTGCTCGAACAACTTCATCATAGGCAGATAAGGTCTCTTCTATGGGAGTTTTATTATCATCAAAATGGGTATAATACAAATCAATGTAGTCGGTTTGTAGTCGTTGAAGTGACTCATCAACTGATTTAAGAATGTGTTTTTTACTAATATCAAAACCGTGTTCTTTTGTTTCTGATCCAACTTTAGTTGCTATAATTAATTCACTTCTAATACCTTTTTTCTTCATCCATTTACCAATGATAGATTCTGAAAGTCCACCTTTACCATTTACCCACCAGGGATAAGTATCTGCCGTATCAATAAAATTGAAACCTTCATCAATAAAGGCATCAAGAACCTTAAACGATTGCTGTTCATCCAGCGTCCATCCGAACACATTACCTCCCAGGTTAATATTGCTAACCATGAGCTCGGTATTCTTAATTTTTCTTCTTTCACTCATAATGTTATTCTTTTATTTTTAAAGGATAGGTATGTAATATTAAAGGATTAATATCGGTGTTTGTTCGTTTATTCTTCAACAATATCTTTACCAGAAACCTAACGAATCAATTGTTTCATTTTTAAAATGAATTAGATATTTTTAATTGATTTAAGACTTGATTGGTTGTAACTTTAATTAAAAGGATTTAATGTGAAAACTATCTGTATAATATGTTTGCTATTGCTTGTTGGTAATAGAATATTAGCACAAGAGATTACGGAACAGTCAGAAAGACATTCATGGTGGTACCCATCGTTAAATTTACTCACGGCAGTTCCATCAACAGAGTTTAGTGAGGCTATTGAAAAAAATACCATCTGGGGTTTTAATTTCGATACAGCATTCAGACCGTTTAAACATGCCACTTTTTTTCAACCCGGCACCCAGTTTGAATTTCTGTTTCCTGTTGTTAAAAATGAAACATGGAAAGGGGCACGTATTAACACAACAGGTGCAATTATAAAAGCCAATTTGTTTACACGATTCAAGTTTTACGAAGGTGCTATGGTTAGTCCGTTTATCGAAACTGCGTTTGGGCTTAATCTTGGTGCCACATCAACTACAACCAAAATAGTTGATGAAGCAACATTTTTGGAACAATTCTTTTTAAATGCGGAAGATGAGATTGAGACAGTGACCCTGGTTGAGCATTACGATACTAATTACAATACAATGTTAGGTGTTGGTTGTGTTATTAAACAACTCATATCTATACAAGTAAAGTATAATTTTGGTCCTTCACTTGAATACATTAAAAAGGACAACATTATTGTTTCCAGTAGAAGAATCAGTTATAAGCCTGTGAAAGCTCCGTATCAAACTGTAGAAATAGCCTTGGGTTTTAGCTTTGAATCTTCGTTAAACAAATAAGTTTTATTCCTTCGTTTAAATGATACTCTCATAAGCTATAGTGGAAATGTTTATTTTTTGATAAAACTAAACCTGGGCAAATAGTATCATATAGTTGTGTCCATATTTTTCAACACATTTCGGACAGTACGCATAATGCACAAAATAGTCACTAGCAGTTAGGTTTTGATCAGAAAGTCTTTGATCCATTTCTTTATATGAACCGGAACAGTGTTGTATGGTCCATCAAAGACACCAGCAATAAATTCACCTGTTAAATCTGTATTATTTGCTCCTTCAATGGGATGATTAACCGAATAAAATATTTCTGATTTAAATGCTGAAGGATCGTGAAATAGAACCAGAGCATCTGATAAATCGGGATAATTTGCATGTGCTTTATCAGCCAAATCAAACATCTTTTTCATTTTCTTACCAATCATCGGAGGAAAAGGTATATGGAGAAAAGTAGGGATTGACTCTTTAATAAAAGGTTTATGATCCCACGAAAAAGTTTTTCGGTCCCACTTGGTTACCTCAAATTTTGGACAGCATTCCTGTTCTTGAGTTTTCATAGCTTCTTTATGATTAGTTAGGCAGTTTTATTGTGTTTAATCTTTAATATTACAAGTTATGAAGAATGGTGCCGATGTCAAGTGTAACAGATTATTAATATTGAAAATGGTTCGTAAGGAACTTAATTAAGAAAATCCCACTAAGGTTTGATGATAACAGTGAAAATATTAATTAAAATCAGTAAAAGAAAAGTATATTGATAACCATTTACTGATTTTTCGTATTTTAATATTAATCAAGACATTCTTTATGTGTTATTTCAATAACAAAGCCTTACATTGATTTAATAATCAGATCGTTATTTTTTAGATCGTACCTGAGGATAATATTCATCGTCGACTTTTTGAATTAATCAACTTCAGTTTTGTTTATGGTGAACTCTTTAGGAAATACTATCACGATAACTGGCGGAATGCAGAAAGTCCTAAAAGATTGTTAAAGTATTTACTTTTAAAAAGGTTACAACTTTTAGTCTTGTTGAGATCTCTTGTTATAACCTTAATTTTATACGAAAGCACATAAATTATCAAGGGATTTTCAGTGCCCTAGTTGATTCAGTCAGAAGTTTCTTTTTATATTATTAAATCCTTATTTTGTTAAAACAAAATAAGGATCAATTATATTATCACCCAACTCCCAGATATGTTCTCCATTTAACCAGATATTATTCTGTATTATTGAATATTGCGTTCTTTTATATGATACCTCAATGGTATCAATATCGCTCTTATTCCATTGAACATAAGTAATTGGTTTATCGTCTGTTTCTGTATGGTTTAAACCAATTCTAATTCGATATTCATTTTCATGTTTATAAATCATAATACCTCGTGGATATGTAGAGTTCGTATTATAAACTTCCTCTGTTTGTCGATCAATAACATAGAACAATTTAATTTCGGATTCCTTATAATGATTTGTAGTTGTGTTGTCTAATAAATCTTCATGATTAGCATTATAAAGTGAAAATTCTATGGCTGAATATAAATTAAATTGATCATCACTTGCTGTCTGATCATCTGATTTACTGCAACTCCAAAGTGTAATTATAGCTATTAAAATGATTATTTTTTTCATAACTCTTTTTTAAGGTCTTATATTATATAGCATTCCTTTATTAATATTAAAATTATAAGTACTGGGGTAAAATCATTGTATTGATACCAACCATTAAATGAAATATTTTCCCAGCCCCAGTTCATATATAAAAACGGAGAATAAGTTCCTCAGGTACAATCATCAAACTGATAAGATGTTTGCTTGTAGCCTTCACATACCCATGCATGACCAACTTCTCCATTATCACCTCGTAAAATAACAGGTCGATTATTATTTAGGTTATTAAGAACCGTTTTATAGTTGTAATTTGAATAATCTGCAGAGCTAAAACCAAATTGGTTTTTTAAAACATTTCCCATGTCAGATGTATAAACAGAAGTACCATCACAATAATATTCAGGATAAGAAGGATATGAATTACTTATAGCATTGTGAATATCATTAATAAAATTCGCAGTTGTAGATGTTCCATAGGTTAATGGCATTGATGCCCAGTCATAATCTATTGGATATTCATAATATCTCATCACCTGTCCCATAGCAATAATCACACATCCAGCAAAAGCTTGCATATTATATCCATCACATTGAATATAGGGTAATGCATCATTAAAACCTCCTGTTTGATACCAAGTAGAATTCAAAAAAGGTCCAACAGTAACCGTTTCTGTATGTTGATAACATACAACTGGTGGTTCTAATACCGACGTACTTTGGCTCAAAATACCAAGTGCATCTTCTACTTCTTCCCAAGCTAATTTAACTTTTTTAGATTGTTCTAGGTCTGAATTTTGAATGGTTGAAATTTGCTTTTTTGTATCATTTATCCAAAGTATCAATCCTGGCGGGAATGAACTTTCTTTAAAATCAAAATCTCCATTTTCAGAGAACGCTAGTATAGGTGTGGTTCTTTTATCTGCAGACACTATAATAAAACCTCCCTCAATGTAATTTATCACATAAAACGAAGTTTTTTCATTTTCATTTTTCACTTCGTTCACAGTCATAATAGTCCTTTTTGTAGATTTAGAAGATGTACTTTTTATTACACAATTGGGATAATCTTTATTATCAAAATTAACTTCTTCAGCAATTTTTCTTACTAGCGATAATTCTATAAAATTCTTATCAATAACGTTAACAGAATCTTCTATTTCTTTTTCCTTTGAGCATGAAATGGTTAAAAATAAAATAAGGATATATAAAACTAATTTGTTTGTTTTCATAGAGTTTAGGTTTTGGTTATTACTAAAGGTATTTTTATAATAATTTGTGCATTGAAATTAAGAACACTTTATTATATTACTACTATTTAATAATTTCTATTTTGGTTGATTAAAATTGAAACAATAACATTTTAATGTGGTAAATTTCATTTTAATTATACGTTTTGATGCTTATCTCGATATAGATTAAGTATAGTAAAAATTAGTAAAGCTAACATCTTTGAAAGAATTTATAATATTACGTTTTGGTAATTTACTTTAATCTCTTCAAAATTCCATTATGTTTCTCATATGTAATATAAATAGTATTTTCTAATTTTGCAACTAATTATTAATCTGATTATTTTAGGCAATTTTTTTTATATAATGATAGTGCTACACTTAATATACCTATTAAATATGTTAATCATTTAAGAAAAAAGAATTAGAAATTACATTAATAATATTATCTCAAAAAAATCAGTAATTTGGTATTTTCTTGCTATTAATTTAACATATGGTATAGTGTGATCATGTTAATCCTGTTTGTTTAGGTCATTTGAATAATAGTCTGGACTGAATACTGAAAGCAAGATTAAGGATTATTGAGGTCACTCTTTTATAGTGAAGTCAAATTATTATAATAAATTACACGTTTGGTTAGTTGAAAACTTATACTCTAACCTTATTTTTATACGAAAGCAGATAAATTATCAAGGGATATTCTATGTCCTCAGTCTGATTTATTTTAATTTTTAAAGATCTATTGAATGTTTTATTTCACAAATACCTTGGAAGTAATTGTTTTGTTTTGCTCTTTTAATAGATACTTCACAATATAGATTCCTCTTTGTACGGCAATCTGATTTGTTGATCCACTAATTTCTTTGCGGGTTACTTCTATGCCTGATAATGAATAAACCGTTGCCTGGCCACTTAAATCAGATGCTTGTAAAATAACAACAGCTCCTTCAGTACCAAAAATACGGGCTAAATCCTTTTCTTCTATTGTTCCAAACTCATTAATACTGTTAGGAATATCCGGAGCAGAGTAGGAAGGTGGCAATACAAACATCCACTGACGATGGCTTGCAGCCTGACTGGTACCATATGCATAAAATCCAATATTGGTTCCAGCTGTATTATTGGCTCCTTCCAGATCCAATGAATTTCCTGATCTCACTGAAACAATTCTGTAACAATCATCGCCCACGCTTTCTATTTGAAAAGTTTGATTTGTCGGATCGTTATTTGTTGATGTAGAAGCAAAATACGAACCTGAATCGGTCAGATATTCATCATTTTTATTCTTTATAGTATATCCATTTTCATTGGAGGTTAATGTCCAGAGTTGCGAGGAATCTGTGTAATGATAATTATTGATTTGAACATTATTGTTAACAGATTGCATAACATGGCTAGCAGTACGTGATAATATTAAATAAGGAACATTGGTTTGTAATTGGTTTTCGTTTGATGCGTAACTTACCGGAAGTACAACAGTTGTTATGCTATAACCCGGAAGCGTAATCAAAAGATTATCACCATTTCTTTCTGCTGCCGAAACAGCAACGTTATTTTCTGTTTCAGAAGTTCTGGTAACAAAACTTTCATTTCCTACGGAGCCAAACAGTGATAAATCTATATCATGACAAGTAGTTAAAGACGAATTATTCAATAAAACAATGGTAATGGTATCATTTGTTTCATTCAAAGCCGCCAGCATCTGGTCATTAGGCACGGATAGAAATTTAGAACCCGGTTTTATATAATGACTAAATTGCTTTCGGATATAAAAATTCTTCACGCGCGCATACGTTTGTGCTGCAAAATCGCCTTGTACCAGGCACCATTGGTCGTTGTTTTCTTCAATATATTGCCAGTCGAGCCAGGCTTCAGGACGAATGTAGCGAATGTCATTCATTATTTTTTGAGCCAGATTAAGGTTTCCATATATGCCGGTACCTCCGGCACCCACCTCACTCATCCAAAGAGTTTTATTATATTGGGTTGATAAAGCTCTGATATTTGCCCTGTCCTGATTAGTTGCTGAGTAAGTATGTGTGTTCCACTGGTCAACCAAATCAAGTACGCTACCATCATTAATATAGGCATTGAAATCGGTTACTGATTGAGCAACACTGGTTTCATCTGAAGAAGAAATGATAGTGTTTAGTCCTGATGCCTTTAAAATTGGAGAGAGGATTTTTAGAAAATCAATCTGAGCTGCAGTACTAAAATGACATCCTTCCTGACCACCATTGGCTGCCCAATAATTGGTAACGGGTTCGTTGAACGGTTCCAATGTTTTGAACTCAATATCATACGTGTCTTTATAATGTTTGCATACATCTACCAAATAGTTAGCAAACTCTTCGTAATATTCAGGCTTAAGATTGTCATCCCAGGCATTTACATTTCCAGCACAACATCCACTATAAGTCATGTAAAAGGGAGCCGAATTACTAAAAGCCTCAAAAATAGCATCGGGTCTTTTTTCTTTGATCTTCAACATTATTTTACGTTGGGCGGCATCGCGACTCCAATCATATTCTCCTTCTGAAGAATATTTAAAGCCTTCCATCTCAGCTCTTAAACCTTTGCCGTTTGCCATGTGGTGTAAATCGCAATTCTGATTTAACGGATCATCTCCACCACCAATATTGTATCGGAATATATTATAATTAAGTCCATCTGGGCTAACCAGCCAGTCAACAATTTCATCAATTTTTTCATCGCTCCAGTTTCCGCACATGTTAGCCCACCAGCAAAGTGATACACCCCAACCTTCAAATGGATTAGTGAAAGTTGCATTAGGATTGATCAGGTATTTCATGGTATCAGCAGGAGCAGGGCCGTATTGTTCCGAAATATACCAGTAATGGCGACTGTCGGAACCACTTTTGTCTGAATATATATATGAACCATCGCTTATGTTGTCGGTTCCCATATATTTATTATTGGCTTTGCATTTCAATCGGATAAATGAGCTGGAGACCTTTTCAATTGCATATTTTGAATAATCAGTAGTTGAATCAGTAATGAAATAAGTATTCCAACTGCCACTTAAAGCAACGTATTTATTTTGATCTTTGGGTTTAATCCAATAGTAACCAGCTCCATCAGGTATAAAATGCATAATTTGATCCTCTGTACCTGATAATTCCTGAATAGTAGCTCGTGTTTCAGTATTTTCTGCAACTACATTGCCGCTCGAGTGAATAAGATAATAGTCTGTTTCAGCAATTGGCTCAGTAATTTGAGCCAATAATTTACCATGATTTCCTGTAATGAATAAAAATAGTAAAGTAGAATAAAGTAACGTAGAAGTTATTTTCATACAGATTTTGGTTGAGATTAATTTATTTTACTGAACTTGGATAGGAAACAAACATAATTTTTTCTCAGCACGAAGACGAACACGGACTCGTTAAATTCTATCAATCATTTGTCAATTGCTATCACATTTTCATAATACTGCCTTAATTGGTTTTCAGAAATATTGATACATAAAAAAAGAGGCTATTCTTTCGAATAACCTCTTTGATCAAGTATTTTGTATGCTTTTCTTAGAAAGCAGCAATAATTCCGTAGAAATCTTCAGCTTTTAAAGAAGCACCGCCAATCAAACCACCATCAACGTCTGGATTAGCGAATAATTCTTTAGCATTAGAAGCTTTACAGCTACCACCGTAAAGGATGCTTGTGTTATCAGCAACTTCAGCACCATATTTGTCAGCTAAAGTCTGACGAATGAAGGCGTGAATTTCCTGAGCTTGCTCAGGAGAAGCAGTTTTTCCTGTTCCGATAGCCCATACTGGTTCGTAAGCCAATACTACTTTTCCGAACTCTTCTGCAGAAAGGTGGAATAAAGCTTCTTCGATTTGCGATTTTACTACTTCGAAATGTTTCTCAGCTTCGCGCTCTTCCAAAACTTCACCGATACAGAAAATTGGAGTTAAACCATTAGCTAAAGCTAAGTCAGTTTTTTCTTTCAAAATTGCGTTGGTTTCTCCGTAGTATGCTCTTCTTTCAGAGTGACCAAGGATTACGTATTGAGCTCCAGTAGACTTAATCATAGCAGCTGAAGTTTCGCCAGTGTAAGCACCGCTTGCTTTGTCAGCACAGTTTTGAGCGGCAACACCAACTAAGCTGCTGTCAACAGCTTTTACTACTTCGGTAATGTGGATAAAAGGAGTACCTAAAACCACTTTGCAATTAGGCTTGTTTTCAGTTAAAATAGCATTAACTTCTTTAGCTAAAGCGATACCCTCTTCAAGGGTGTTGTTCATTTTCCAGTTTCCTGCAACAATGTTCTGTCTCATCAGATAAAAATTTAAAGTTTATTTAATTCGATATAATATTAAAATAAATCCAGCCAGTAGTAAAGTGCATCCCAAAAGGAACCACTTATCTGTTTGTTGTCTTAATGAATTAAGCGAATGCGATAAGGGCTTCGATAATTCATTGGCTTCTGGCAGGTTTGTATGATTATATTTGGCAATAATAGTTCCTTTGTCCAGTATGATCATACCGGGATTACCGCGGCATATTGTTTTCAATAAGGTTTCGTCGACACTCAGGTAATCGAATCCCAACGAGTGGTTGGCATCAAACTGAAAGTAATTATCAACCAACGAAGAGGTGAGTACAAAAAACTGATATCCGTTTTTTAGGCACATCACTCTTATTTCTTTTAGTTTATCCAAGTTTTTGGTTGATGCTTTTTCAACTTTAGGAGCAATTACCAAAAATACTGGTTTGTCGTCGTTAAGAATATCTTGAGTAACGTCTAAACGGTCTATGTTTTGAATAAAGAAATTTTGAATAGGCGGTTGATAGCCTTCTTTAATCAGTTTTGATTTTTGATCAATGAAAACCCAGGTAGTATCATTATAAGGAAAATTATCTTCGTCGAATTCTTTTCGCTCTCCATTTTTTTCCATAATGAAAGTTGTTTCATATTCGTCTTGTGGAGCGTCTTCAGGAGTACTCATTCCTTCTTGTATATTCTGACCCACTTTAAAAGGTCTGAAATCAAGTAAAGGAAGATAAACCAATGAGTAAATAGATATGCCTATAATAAATATCAAGCCCGAAAAAGCACCAATACTTTGTTTCAATCCGCTTATCGAAGCTGTGTAGTCATTTCTTTTTCGATAGATAATGTAACTAATGGGACAAAGAACCAGGTTCTTGAAAAATGTCTCCCAATTGGTTAGTTTCACCGCATCACCAAAACAGCCACAATCACTCACCGGTTCAAAAACAGCGCTGTATAATGTTAGTACAGTAAAGAAACTCATGAAAATAAAAGCTGGTAATGCTGCTTTTTTAGTCATCAAGCCAAAAAACAACATAAAACCAATAATAAATTCAAGTGTTGAAAGTGCAATTGCTAAAAATACCGATACCGAATTTGCCTGATGCATACCAACAATTTCAAGATACTCGGCTATTTTAATAGCTCCTCCTTGAGGATCTACTGCTTTAACAAATCCTGAAAATAAGAATACAATACCCAGTATAATTCGTGCAATGGTTTTTAGCATGATGTTTTAATTATGAGTTATCCTCGTCGTCAGGGAATTCAAGTTTGATTAAAGCAAAAATGGCATAGTTGATCATATCCATATAATTGGCATCAATGCCTTCAGATATAATGGTTTTACCCTGGTTATCTTCTATTTGTTTGGTGCGATGTAATTTCATTAATATCAAATCAGTAAATGAACTCACTCGCATTTTACGCCAGGCTTCATCATAGTCGTGGTTCTTGTCTTCCATCAATGATTTAGAACCATATATTTTATCCAGGTATAATTTTAAGGCAACATCCGGATCCATCTCCGGTTGATCGGCTGGTTGAAGTTCAAGCTGAACCAGTGCCATGGCACAGTAATTAACAATTCCGATAAACTCCGAACGAATTCCTTCATCAACTTTTGAAACACCTTTGGTTTCAATACTTCTGATACGTTGTGCTTTAATGAAAATCTGATCTGTCATGCTTGATGGACGAAGAATACGCCATGCTGTGCCATAATCACGCATTTTCTTTTCAAAGATGTCTTTACAGATATTTATAACGTGCTCAAATTGCTTATCGGTTTTTGTCACTTTCGGTTATTTTTAATTGAGGCGTAAAAATATCAAAAAATGAGAAATTTCTGTATTAATATTCCGAGTTTATGAATATATGTTAAGGCGATATTACCGATTTAAAGAAGAAAGGCTTTTGTCCGATCACGCCAGTAGCAGCTGTGATGGAATTGAATGCTACGGGTACTCACGGTCAAAAGCCATGTGCAAGATAATGTTTTTTTATTTCTTTTTAACAAACAACAGTACAATACCTAAAACAAATCCGGCACCGCCAGTGATTAAAATGTTATTTCTAATTTTGGATATGCCAGTAATATTGCGACCAAAATCACCCAAACTTCCTCCTGAATTGCTAAAAATAGTGCTGATACTTAAATATTCACCAGCGATTTTACCAAATAGCAAATAACCCAATAATAGACCAAGTACAGTAAGTATGAGAATAATTAGTATGTTTCTCTTCATTTTAAAGATGTTTTAATTATTGAAAATAGTAATCTTCCAAAGTATCCCAAAGGCGATTGAATTCGTTTTGATAAGTATTTAAGGCTTGAGGGTCATTTGTTTCCAGAATATTTTCCTGGTTGTATTGACCAGCACTGCGTGTCCAGTTGTAACTGCCGGTTAAAAGGATGCTTTTATCAAAAATAGCAAATTTATGATGCATGTGATGACTGGTGTTGTCAATCTTTATGGATGCTCCATTACGGAATAAATATTCTATATCCGACCCTAAGTCGAGTGTTTTTTCATTGTCGGTAATTATTCTGACTTTTGTTTTTTTACCTAATGCATATTCTATTTTGTCTCTGATGTCGTTATCGCTAATGGTAAATACACAAATATCGATTGAATTTACTGCATAACTAATATGATTCATTATCGTGTTGCTGCATTCAGTACCAGGGCTAAAATAGGATTTTGTATAAAAAGAAGTAGTTTCTTTGGGAAGAATCAGTTTATTGGCCTCTTCAAGCCAATCAATAATTTGCAGATGTTTAAATTCAGTGAAATGTTCGCGTGCAAGATTAAAGATATCGCTTCTCAATCGGTTTAAATCATGTTTTGAAAATTTTTTGTCTATTAGTATTGATTTTAAAGCTTTCTTTTCTGCTTTTGATAAAATTTTGTCTTCAAGAGATGATGTAAGGTAATTTAATGTTTCCTGCATTGGTTAATTATTGGATTAATTTAGTTATTAGCTGATTAAGTTGTTTTTCTAATTTCTCAATTCTACTGTTGGATTCTTCAACAGGTATACCACCTATATATTGTATAATAGGAAGGCAAAGAATGATGTCTTTAGAGGATATTATTGTAAAATCACTTAACGCATCCTGAAGATGAAATTTGTTATTTGCTAAAATATTTAGCTTGCTAATATATGTAGCAGTGTTTGTTTTGATCAAATAAAAAGAATCCTTATTGATTTTATCATCAGGATGGGAATTTAAGAGTATGGTGCTCTGGTTATGAATGCATTTTGGCAAACATTTGAAATCATTTACATTAATATGAATAGCAATGCTGTCTGTTATGTTGTGATCTATTGGAATTATGATTGATTCGTCAGATTTCAAATCACCTGACATATAATCACCTAATTGATAAGATTGCAGATATGGGATTTTTTTTATTGTAATATTCTTAATAGTAGTGTTTTTGAATACGGGTTCATTACCTACATCAAAATGGTATAGCTCATTTACAGTCAGTTCTTTATTGATTAATTCATCAATTGTAATGCTAAAATATTTAGCTACTCTATTAATTATTTCAAGTTTAGGTTCAGCCCTTCCTTCTTCGTATGAACCTATGCTAGCCCTTGACAAATCAAAGATAGAGGCAAATTCACTTTGGCTTATTTTTTTAATCGATCGTATCTTTCGAATATTTTTTCCAAAAAAACTCATAATTAATGCTAATAATATTTGCAAATATGATTTTTGTGTTTATATTTGCTAATGTAATTGTCAAAATAAGAAAATAATTATGAGAATTGCTAATTAGTTTTACCTTTTCTTAGAATATATTTAAATTAACAATTTGTGCTTTATGAAAAAGGAAATTTATTTAAATTCAAAACCCGAAAAATTAGTTTAAATCACTCGACAATGGACAAATATTTTGAAAAAGTAAAAAACTACCTGTTGGAACTAAACTGTGAGATTGTAACAGAGCACGAAGAAGATGGTGTTTTTGTAGTCAATAAACCTGAAGAAGGTATCGCAAATTTGGTTCTTGGTTGTGCCGACCCTATCCTTATAATGGAGCAATTTATTTTTCAGATCGAGGAAGATAGTCTGAGTGTATTTAAACAATTATTGATGAAAAACCGGGATATCGTTCATGGAGCTTTTGTTTTAGATGAAAGCGGACATAAAGTTATCTTCAGAGATACACTACAGATTGAAAATCTTGATCTTAATGAACTGGAAGGTTCGATTAACTCACTAAGTCTTTTATTAAGTGAGTATGCAGAAGAAATTATTAAGTTATCCTCAAAAGAATTAGTATCATGAACGTATTTAGCAGATTATTCAGAATAGGAACCGCAGAGGCTCATTCAGCAATAGATAAATTGGAAGATCCGATAAAAATGACCGAGCAAGGTATCAGGGATCTTAAACTTCATCTTGACGAAAGTTTAAAAGCATTCGCTGAAGTAAAGGCATTATCAATTCGTTCAAGAAACGATATGGAAACAAATCGTGATCGTGCAAAGGACTATGAAAACAAAGCCATTCTTTTATTAAAGAAAGCTGAAAGTGGTGAAATTTCATCAGAAGAAGCTGATCGTTTGGCTACTGAAGCTTTAACTAAAAAAGAAGAATGTGTCGCTTTTGCTTCCGACAAACAACGTGAAGTTGAAAAATTTGATCAAAACATTGCGCAGTTGGATGCCAATATTAAAAAGCTTCGTTCGCAAATAAGTACTTATGAAAATGAGCTTCGTACACTAAAAGCTCGTGTTAAAGTAAGTAAGGCGACTAAAAATATTAATAAGCAAATGGCTCAGATCGATTCAGGAAGTACTATCAGTATGCTTGAAAAGATGAAAGAAAAAGTAAACCAGGAAGAAGCATTGGCTGAAGCTTATGGAGATATTGCTACCGAATCTAAATCCCTGGATGATGAAATTGATTCAGCATTAGGTGGAACTAAAAAAGCTGAAGCTTCTGAATCTTTAGCCAAATTAAAAGAAAAACTAGCTGCTGGTAAAAAAGAAGAATAGTAGATTGAGGTTAGTGCTAATGAGCATTAACCTCTTTTTTATAGATAAGTTATTGGTTTTGTGTTGACTGTGGTGATCCGTTGATCGACGACTTTTAACTTTTAACTAAAATAATACCCTAACTCATGAAGGAACTATTTGAAGCTGCGTTTTCAGGGGTGAATATGATACCCACTGTTTTACTACTGTTGATACTGGTCTACTGGATATTTGTTATCATTGGAGCCATGGATATGGATGTAATCAATGTTGATTTTGATAGCGATGTTGATGTAGACGTAGACGTGGATGTTGAAGCTGATGTTGATATTGACGCCGATGCTGATGTGGATACTGACGTGGAAGCACATGACATTGGTTCAGTTGCCTTTCTCAACTCCATATTGACCTTCTTCAACCTAGGCAAGATTCCCTTTATGGTATGGTTAAGTTTCCTGATTATCCCAATGTGGGTAATTTCAATCCTCTTTAATCATTACCTTCATAATAGTTCCTTCTTGATTTCATCAGTAGCTTTGATCCCCAATGTTGTTGTAAGTTTGATTGTATCCAAGGTATTAACAACTCCTATTGCCGCTATTTTCGAAAAGATTAAGGAAAATGATGATGATCAATTTAAATACACAGGCAAAGTATGTACCGTATTAATGCAGGCCAGTCATGAAAGATTTGGACAGGCAGAAATAAAAAAGGATGGTAACACATACCGCGTAAATATTTTAACCAAAGATGATTCGATAATTCTCGACAAAGGTCAGACGGCATTGATTATCGAATTTATTCCTGAAAAAAAATGTTATTTAGTAGAACCCTATAAAATCTAAAGAATGTTAGAGAATGTATTGTATTCAGGTATTGTTTTTGGTGTTTTAGTCCTATTCGGGATTATTGCATTATTTATAAAAACTTACCGCAAAGCAACGCAAGGTCAGGCCTTGGTAAAAACCGGCCAGGGAGGTACAAAAGTTTCCTTCAATGGTTTGTTTGTAATTCCTGTTCTTCATAGAATGGAGATTATGGATATCACACTTAAAACGGTTGTAATTGAGCGTTTGGGTAAAGAAGGTTTGATCTGTAAGGACAATATGCGAGCAGATATTAAGGTAGCTTTTTTCGTGCGTGTGAATAAAACCGAAGAAGATGTTATTCAGGTTGCCCAATCAATAGGATGTAAACGTGCATCTGATCAGGAAGCCTTGGTTGAATTATTTGATTCTAAATTTTCAGAGGCCTTAAAAACCGTTGGTAAGCAGTTTGAATTTGTTGAGTTATATAACTCGCGAGAGAAATTCAAACATGAAATTTTAAATATTATTGGAACCGATTTGAACGGTTATATTCTGGATGACTGTGCAATTGACTTCCTTGAACAAACGCCATTAGATTCTCTATCAGAGAATAATATTCTGGATGCAGAAGGTATCAAGAAGATTGTGGAGTTAACAGCCAGACAAAAGATCTTGTCTAACCAGATCGAACGCGATAAGCAAAAGACCATCACCAAGCAGGATGTTGAAGCACGCGAAACAGTTTTGGAGTTGGAGCGTCAGTTGGCTGAAACAGAAGAAAATCAAAAGCGTGAAGTTTCAAATATTAAGGATCGTCAGGCTGCTGAAGTTGCAAAGGTTGCACAAGAGCAACGCCTGATTGCAGAAAAGGCACGTATAGCAACAGAAGAAGAAGTTGCAGTTGCTGAAAAAAATAAAGAACGTCAGATTGTAATTGCCGAGAAAAACCGTGAAAGAGTAGAGGCCGTTGAAACAGAAGCTGTAGAACAAGAACGTGCTTTAAAACAAACGGAACGTGAAAAAGTGGTGACACTTGCTCAGATCGCCAAAGAGAAAGAAGTGGAAGTGCAGAAAAAGCAAATCCAGGAAGTTATCCGCGAACGTGTTGAAGTGGAAAAAGCAACGGTTGCTGAGCAGGAAAAAATTAAGGATACACAAGAGTTTGCTGCAGCCGACAGGGCTAAAAAAGTTGCCATTACCAAGGCTGAAATGGATGCAGAAGAAGCATTTGTACGTGAAATTAAAGCTGCTGAGGCATCTAAGAATGCTGCTGAACACAATGCGAAAACAAAATTGATTGATGCAGAAGCTGAATTTGAAGCTGCTGGTAAGAAAGCTGAGGCTACTAAAATTATGGCTGAAGCAAAAGCTGCTGAAGAAGCTGCTATGGGTGTTGCTGAAGCTCAGGTTATTGAAGCTAAAGCAGATGCCATGGAAAAACAAGGTGTTAACGAGGCGCGTGTTATGGAGTTAAAAGCTCAGGCTGAAGCCAAAGGCACCAAAGCCAGAGCGGAAGCAGAAGCTGAATCGATCCAGAAAGTTGGTGAATCTGAAGCCGAAGTTATCAAGGCAAAAGCTACTGCTGAAGCTGAAAGAGGTCAGGCTGAAAATAAGGTTCTTGACGAACGTTATGCTGTTGAGGCAAAAGGTATCGAAGAGAAAGGTATGGCAATGAAGAAACTGGATGCTGTTGGTCGCGACCATGAAGAATTCAAGTTGAAACTGGATATGGAAAAAGAACTTGAACTGGCTCGTATCAATATTCAGAAAGGTATTGCTGATGCTCAGGCTCAGGTTATTGCCGAAGCACTTAAAGCTGCCAATATAGATATCGTTGGTGGAGAAACAATGTTCTTCGATAAGATTATTGGTTCTATCACTCAGGGTAAACAAATTGATAAAGTGGTTAATAACAGTAAAATTATCAGTGATATCAAGGATCATTTCTTTGATAGTCCTGATGGAAAAAGCTTTAAAGATCAATTTGCAAGTTTTGTAGATCAGTTTGGTATCTCATCTGAAGATGTACGCAACCTAAGTATTAGTGCATTAATTGCACAGATGATGGAAAAAAATACTGATCAAAAAACAGGTAATATGCTTACAAGCTTAAGTGGTATTGCCAGAAGTTTAGGTGTTTCAAACAGCACCGCTAATAGTTTAGGCTTAATCTAAACGCAAATAATACTTCAAAAAAAAGGAACGGTTTTTAGTTTCACTGAGAATCGTTCCTTTAAATCCAATGGTTTAATTAAATTAAACTGATTGTACAATTGTGTATGATGGTCGTTACGGCCAATAATTAACACTTGATTTTATGTCTGAGAATCAAAATACCACCCCAAAGAATAAAGAACAACTCGAAGAAGGAACCTACGAGATTATTAAGAACCGACTTCGAAAGAATGCTGATGACCTGAACCAGCGATTGGAAAAGCTGAATACAGCACGTAAAGAGGTATTTGGATCTATTGAAAGTACTCTGATTGCAACTGATCGAATCAATACTCAAAACAACTGTACACCTTCTGATATGGTGGCGCTTGGTGATACAATATTGTTTGGGTATAATGTTACCATGGGATTAAAATCCAAAACATCGCTGGATGACGTTTTCAGTGTTTATGATTTCAAAGAACATAAATTCACGCAAAAAAATATGAATATAATCGGCGACAAGCAGTTTGTTGCTGATTTTGAAAATCTATACGAATATTACAAAGAAACCCAATTCCGTAAGTTTGCTGTTATTGGTCCGCATTTGTTTATGGTTTTCCAAACAGGAAAGAATACCGATGATATCAAAGCTTTTAAATGGTTAATAAAGGGTGAAAATCTAGAATATAAGGGAAACCGAAGTACACATGAATTCGTCTTCCCGGATCAGCATGAATTTCAATGGAAAAAAGCCAGTAGGGAACAATATGTATATGGCGAATTTCCGCATGTTTCTATTGAAGATATTGTGTTTGTTGAAGCTGTAGGAGGCGATATTACCTTTAAGATTGAAGATAATACCGATAGTGGTATGGGTATTTACGCTGAAGAAGTAGATGTGAAAGATCAAACTTTGGATGATGCTGATATTGATTATGCTATTATTGGTAACCTGGTTGTGATTCGTATTCTTCCTTATAAAGAGAAAGAATACCGCTATTTTGTATATAACTCAAAGGTTAAGGAAGTCAAACGAATTGATGCACTGGAAGATTCGTGTGTATTATTGCCCGATAATCAAGGGATTATCTTTGCCAATGGCTATTATCTTCAAAATGGTCAGTTTAAATTATTCGACAGCGATTTTAAAGATCTGATGTTCGAGAAAAAGGTGGCATCGGTTAATGGTGAGGATTTTCTGTACACTTTTTATAATCGTGAAATAGGAGCCTATGTACTTTTGATTTATAATCTTATCAATCAGAAAATTGAAACTCCTATTATTTGTAATGGTTTTTCAATTTTTGAAACAGGTGAATTGTGTTATTTCAAGAAGCCTGAAGAACCTACACGCCATCATGTTATTCAGATGTGGCAAACTCCTTTTATGGCTGTTGAATATCAGAAACAACCAACCAATAATAACCGATTATTTAAGATTGGCAACAAAGATGTGGTGAAAGCCATGGCTGAATGTAATGAGGTTATTCTTTTAGTTAACAAGGATGAATCGTATTCGGGTTTGTATAGTGATCTGGTTAAACGCTGTACTGATGTGATGGATACCTATTACTGGCTGGCTGAGGAAGATGCATTTGATATTAAATCTCCACTCGTAAAAATTAAAGAATCGGCTTTTTCGGCTATCACTGAGTACGAAAAGGTTCGCAATATCAGAAAAAATACTAAAGATAAAGTTAAGGAAACGGATGATAAGGTAAAAGAGATTGTTAGTCATCTGAACAGGCAGAATATGAATCACATCGACAGATATGTTGAGATGCTGGCTGCCTTAAGAACAGTACGTGGCGAAATTATTACTTTACGTGAACTTCGTTATGTGGACCTTGATTTTGTTCAAAAACTGGAAACAGAGGTAGAAGAAAGAACACAAAGTCTGTCACAGAATTGTGTTTCTTTTCTTTTGCGCGACGAAGCTCTTAAATCATATGATGACAGAGTGGCTGATATCAGAATAAATGTTTCTAAAGTTAAGAAGGTTAGTGAAGCTGATGATCTTTCTGCTGAGATAATAAAGCTTGCAGGTCAGTTAGAGATGCTGATTGACATTGTTAGTAACCTGAAAATAGAAGATGCAACACAAACTACCCAGATAATTAATAATATTTCGGGCGTATATTCGCAGTTCAACCTTATTAAGTCGGAACTTAAAAAACAACGAAAAGGATTAAGAGCGGTTGAAGCAAAAGCTGAATTTACATCTCAACTAAAACTGGTAGAGCAGGGGATGTTGAATTATATCGACCTGTGTGATTCACCCGGTAAAGCTGATGAATATCTTTCGAAACTGATGGTTCAACTCGAAGAACTGGAAGGTAAATTCTCTGATTTTGAAGAGTTCATGGATGGTATTACTGAAAAGCGGGAGCAGGTTTATAATGCATTTGAATCGAAAAAATTGAGTCTTGTAGAAGAACGCAACCGTAAAACAACATCCTTGCAATCATCTGCCGAAAGAATACTAAAGGCAATTCGTAATCGGGTTTCGAAGTTTAAAGATGTTAATGAAGTAAATGGTTATTTTGCATCTGATCTGATGATAGAGAAAGTGCGTGATGTAGTTGCACAGCTCAAAGGATTGGATGATAACGTTAAAGCTGATGATCTGGAGAGTAAGTTAAAGTCGGTGAAAGAAGAAACCATTCGTCAGATTAAGGATAAAACGGAATTATTCGAAGAAGGGGCGAATATCATTAAGTTTGGTAATCATAAATTCTCAGTCAACACTCAACCATTGGAGTTGTCAATGGTGAATAAGGAAGGAGAGATGTATTATCATCTAACAGGAACCAACTTTTTTGAGAAAGTAACCAATGCCGATTTTCAGGCTACTAAAACCATCTGGAATCAATTACTCCCTTCGGAGAATGATCGTGTTTATCGATCAGAGTATCTTGCTTATTTATTGTATAATTCAGCCGCGAATAAGGAGGATGGTCATTGGGGATTGAAAGAATTAGCTGAGTTGGAACAGAAAGAGCTGATTGGCTATGTGCAACAGGCAATGTCGGTTCGTTACAATGAAGGTTATGCTAAAGGTATTCATGATGAAGATACTGCTATCATTCTGAAAGAATTACTGAATGTGTATTTCAATGCAGGTTTATTGCGTTATTCGGCAGATGCCCGTGCAATGGCTGAGTATTTCTGGAATTTGTATTGCAATGATCAATTGCGTAAAGATTTAAATAATAACCTTAAGGGTGCCGGTTTAATTGTGCAGGTTTTTCCGGAGACCAAGCAGTTTGATTACCTAATAGATACATTGGAAGCCTTATTGAAAGAGTTTCAGGAAAAAGAAAATCTTTTTTGTGCACCTATCATTAATGATGCTGCACAGTTCCTTTTCTATCAAATTGCCGAAGCTGATCAGTTCATCATATCTAAAGATGCAGTTGCTTTGTTAGATGGTTTTACTGCCTATTTGAGAAAAAACAGAGCTGCCAAAAACTATGAAGCATCCATCAAGCCACTGGAAGATAATAAAGCAGCTTCGTATCGTTTGATTCGTAAGTGGGTGAAAGCCTATCTGGATATGGAAAAACAATCAGAAGAATATCTGAATGAAGTAGCCATAACTCTCATGCTTGATTCTAAACTGACTAAAAAACTTATTGATCAACCGGTACATAATGTATTAGCAGGGATGAGAGGTTCTCATCAACTCATACAGGATCAGCAATATCATTTTCACTTCAACCGTTTTATGGATAAACTGAGAACTTTCAGTGGTGATAGTGTCATAAAATATGAACAATATAATTTTCTGAAAAAGCAATTGGTGAAAGACTGTTCTGACGATTTACGATTAAATGAGTTTAAACCTCGTGTGCTCACATCGTTTGTGCGAAATAAGCTGATTGATAAGGTATATTTACCTCTAATAGGTAATAACCTGGCCAAACAGATTGGAGCAGAAGGTGCTGGAAAGCGTACTGACCTAATGGGTATGTTACTATTAATTTCACCTCCGGGTTATGGTAAGACTACTTTAATGGAATATCTGGCCAGTCGCTTGGGAATCATCTTTATGAAAATTAACGGACCTTCCATTGGTCATGCAATTACATCACTCGATCCTTCTGAAGCTGCAAATGCTGCTGCCCGTGAAGAATTGGAAAAACTGAATCTGGCTTTTGAGATGGGTGATAATGTGATGATATACTTAGATGATATTCAGCATTGTAATCCTGAATTTTTACAGAAGTTTATCTCACTTTGTGATGCTCAGCGTAAGGTAGAAGGTGTATACAAAGGAAAGAGCAAGACATACGATTTCAGAGGTAAGAAGGTGTGTGTGGTGATGGCAGGTAATCCATATACCGAGAGTGGTGATAAATTTAAAATTCCAGACATGCTTGCCAACCGTGCCGATATCTATAATATTGGGGATATTATTGGCGGTTCTGATGAAGAATTTAAGATGAGTTATATTGAAAACTCACTGACATCAAATCCGATATTGAATAAGTTGGCAACAAAGAGTCAGAAAGATTTATATACCCTTATTTCCATAGCAGAAACAGGTCGCAAAGATGGACTGGAATTTGAATCTGCCCACACTCCTGAAGAAATTAATGAGTATGTTACTGTATTAAAAAAGCTGATTGTTGCCCGTGATGTTATTCTGAAAGTTAATCTGGAATACATTGCATCCGCTGCTCAGGCAGATGAATACCGTACAGAACCTCCTTTTAAATTACAGGGATCGTATCGCGATATGAATAAAATATCAGAAAAAATTCTACCTGTAATGAATGATCAGGAACTGGAGACTTTGTTATTGTCGCATTATCGGAATGAAGCACAAACCTTAACAACTGGTGCAGAAGCCAATATTTTAAAATTTAAAAAAATATACGGTGTCATTACTGATGACGAAAAAGCTCGTTGGAAGGATCTAAAAGAAACCTTCGTTCGCAATAATAAGCTTAAAGGTATGGGTGATAACAACCAGACTGCTCATGTGTTAATTCAAATGGAGGAAATAGCCAAAGGAGTTATTGGAATTAAAGAGGAGATTGGGAAGAATAAGAATTAGGTTTCTCATAAGCATTTCATATTAAAAGGATTGCATCTTATTGATAAAAGTGGTTATAAAAGATGCAATCTTTTCTTTTCTCCGTCGGCGTACTTTGCTTTCAAATTGGAAACTATTGCCTGTTTTAGTAACTTATCGGTGTTTTAAACGTTGTAAGCTACATGAACTCTAATTTTCGAATACTATTGTTTTTTATTCTGATGTTTTCTTCTGCATTTGTATATGCTCAGAATGATACTGAAGTTACGCAGGAGGATGGAATGTTGCTTTCAAAATTCACTGAATCTTCAGAAGGAGTTAAAAACGGTAATTACCAATTGTTTTATAAAGATCATTTAATAGAAAAAGGACAATATAGTTTTGGTAAAAAGGTTGGTAAGTGGCAATATTTTAATTTCAATAAAATATTAGAGTATGAATACGACTTCGATAATATGTTGGTTACCCGTATAGGTGGTGAACACATTACAAAGAATACACGATTCAATACACCATGCTATTTTGAAGGAAGCCCGTTGATTCCTTATTTGTTTATGGTATCAAATGTGAATTACCCTAAAGGAGCTATCAATAATGATGTGACAGGTAGGGTTGTACTGACTTTGAAAATTAACCAAAAAGGAAAAGTTTACGGTTTTTATATTTCCGAGAAGCTAAATTCTGAATTAGATAAGGCTGTTATGGATGCCGCCCGTAAAATCCCTACAGACTGGCATTTCTTTCCTGCTACACGGGAAGGACAGTCTTTATTAAGTGAATATGTTATACCCATTGAATTTGAACTGGGCATGTAATGTATGTTATTCGAATAAACTATTGAGTGACCAATTATTGATTATCCTACGTTCAACATCTTTCATATTCAGATGAATCACCGCTTATTTCTTAATAGAAACTAATAATTCTTTAGGCTGAAGAGTTGGTCTTTATTTATTACCTTTGCGCATTCAAAAATTAAGCTTACGCATAACAAATTTGAAAATGGTAATTGAGAATCGCATAAAGGCATCTGTTGCTAAAGCTATTAAAGAATTATACGGGGCAGAAATAACTGAAGAAAGTGTTCAGTTGCAATTAACCCGCAAAGATATGAAGGGAGATTACACCATTGTAGTTTTCCCGCTATTGAAGGTGTCTAAGAAAAATCCTGTGCAAACAGGTGAAGATTTAGGTGCTTATTTAATAAATGATTGTGAAGAAGTTTCTGCTTTTGAAGTGATCAAAGGCTTTTTAAATATTCAGCTTTCTCATGCCTATTGGTTGGAATTACTGAACGAATTAGTTCAGGATGTTGAGTATGGAAAAACATCTGCTACAGATGATTCTCCACTGGTAATGATTGAATATTCATCACCTAATACTAATAAACCGCTTCACCTTGGTCATATCCGTAATAACTTATTAGGTTATTCTTTATCGCGTATTGTGGCTGCCAATGGCAATAATGTAGTTAAGACCAATATTGTTAATGACAGAGGTATTCATATTTGTAAATCAATGCTTGCATGGCAAAAGTGGGGTGAAGGCCAAACACCTGAATCAACTGGCAAGAAAGGTGACCACCTGGTAGGGGATTTCTATGTAAAGTTCGATCAGGAGTACAAGAAAGAACAGGCTGAATTAATCGAAAAAGGAGCGACCAAAGAGGAAGCTGAAGCACAATCTCCATTGATGAAAGAAGCCCGTGAGATGTTACTTAAATGGGAAGCTCACGACGAAGAAGTATATGGTTTATGGGAGATGATGAACCAGTGGGTATACGCTGGTTTTGATGAGACATATAAAATGATGGGTGTTGATTTCGACAAAATCTATTACGAATCAGATACCTTCAAAACAGGTCGTGACATGGTGTTGGAGGGACTTGAAAAAGGTGTTTTCTATCGCCGTGATGATAATAGTGTTTGGGCTGATCTTCAGAATGATGGATTGGATGAAAAGCTTTTGTTGCGTAGCGATGGTACCAGTGTGTATATGACGCAGGATATTGGAACTGCAAAGTTGCGTTACGATGATTTTTCTATCGATAAGATGGTATATGTTGTTGGTAACGAACAAAACTATCATTTTAAAGTATTGGCTATTCTGCTTGATAAATTAGGACTGGAATGGGGTAAAGATTTGGTACACTTCAGCTATGGAATGGTTGAGTTACCGGAAGGTAAAATGAAGTCGCGTGAAGGAACAGTGGTTGATGCAGATGACCTGATGAAGGACATGATTGATACTGCACGTGACATGTCGAAAGAATTGGGTAAGCTGGAAGGTTATAGCGAAGAAGAAGCGGAGAAGGTGTTTAAAACCATCGCTTTGGGTGCGTTAAAATACTTCATCTTGAAGGTTGATCCTCGTAAAAACATGACATTCGATCCGAAGGAGTCAATTGATTTTAATGGAAATACCGGACCATTTATCCAATATACTTACGCACGTATTCAATCCATTGGTCGTAAGGCTCAGGAAAAAGGAATCGTACTACCTGAATCAGCAAGCAAAGATGTTGAGTTAACTGATAAAGAGGTTCAGTTGATGAAAATAATCTCAAACTTCCCGTCTGTTGTTGCTGAAGCTGGCAAAGTTTATAGTCCGGCCTTAATTGCCAATTTTATTTATGATATAGCTAAAGAGTTCAATCAGTTTTATCACGAATCACCAATTGCAGTTGAAGAAGATGAAGCAAAACGTGATATGCGTTTGGTGCTTTGTAAAAATGTAGGAACTGTTATTAAAAATGGTATGTGGATGTTAGGTATCGATGTGCCAGAAAGAATGTAGTGTAGTTTAAAACATACATAATTCAATAAAAGCTCCTAAATGGGAGCTTTTTTGTTTTTCAGTGTTTAATTTTATTGATAAATTTGATTCAACTCAGGATTGAAGTCAAAATTATTGTTGTTACACAATAATGCAGGTCTGGCAAGCGTTGACCTATTATAGCAAAATGTAAGATAAAATAAATATAATGAGAAAGATTGGACGGTACATTGTTATTTTAATTACTATTGTAATTGTTACACCATTATCAGCACAGGATGAAGATGTATTTAAAGAATCATCAATTAGTGATCAGTTTGAATACGTTATCAAAAAATCCAACACCTATGAACAGTTCAAGGTTGTTAGGTATAATCATTTAATGGCTCTTAAAAAAAGCTCGTTGGATAGTTTAAAGAAGCAGCAAACCACAATAGCTAAAAACGAATCGGAAATAAATGAGCTAAAAGCTACTCAGAATGAATTGGAAACCAATTTAGCCAATTTGAAAAAAGAATTGGAAACTGTTACCCGAAGCAAGGATAGCATGAGTATTTTCGGTCAGGAAATAGATAAAGCGGCATATAATTCCATTATGTGGGGAATAGTTTTTGTTCTTGTAGGGTTATCTGTTGCATTATTTTTTATGTACAAACGTAGTCATGTTGTCACAAAAGAAACTAAGGAAAGGTTAACGGAAGTGGAAGAAGAATACGAAAATCATCGTAAAACAGCTTTGAAACGTGAACAGAAACTAGCCCGTGATTTAATGGATATTAAGCTCAAAAATAATTTATAATAAAGCGAAGAGGGTGTCCAAAAACTAAACATCAAAACAACGTTAGTTTCAATTTGTAATAAAATATCATTTTATGTCACCCCTAAATCCCCTGAAGGGGA